>DJIL01000023.1 GCA_002433595.1 bacterium UBP8_UBA6595
CCGAATCACCTGTATCTTTTTTCACTAAAGGGCCTTGCGCAAACTGCGTCCCAACTGACGAATCCCCTCCAAGTGAAACTGCACAAGCAGTGTACACCCCCCCATCAAAATCATTGTGTGTATGAATATAGCCTTCGCTATTAAATTCTTCACTATCAATTGCTACCCGTGAAAGCCCACACTCAGGCTGATTCGGTTGATGTGCGGCTTGCATCGCTTTAAATTGTTGGTATAGCACGGATTCTTTTAATTCAGGAGCATACGCTTGAATGGCATATTCAAATGCGTCTGTGCTAATTGAAAAGCCTGTAGCGCCACTGTAAAAACTGTGACCCGGCCATCTGTGCTGATCAAACGTTGAAATAGCTTGTTTATTTTTATTAAGTATGGCAACGACACTCTTAACTTGATCTATAAATTCATACTTATTTTGATCATTAATCTTAGATCCCTCGTGTACAGAAATGGTGTGCTCTGGAAAATAAGTGGTTGACATAGCTGAGGGATTTTCTGGAGTACCCGGTGGAGCTGGAGGTGGAATTGGAGTTGAAGTTGAAGTTGAATATAAAAAATGGTTAGGAGAAGAAGCCTGTTTTTGGGCTACTGTTTGGGCTACTGTTTGGGCTACTGATGTTTGGGCTACTGAAAAAAAAATAGGTAAAATAGGTAATACTTTCAAAATTTTTAACTCCCCTTTTTTAATAACTCCCCTTTTTTAAATTAAACAAACTTTTTAATTCACTTCCTGTATTTTAACACTACCCATCATTTTTTGCAATGCCTGAGCGCGATGGGATAGCGTATGCTTAACCAATTCTGGCAAAACCCCCATGGTATCTGACATAGCGCACCTCTGTCTATTCATATCAAATCAGCTATTTTACAACAGTACCATCATTAGATATGAATATATATAACACAATCTTGAAGCAGTTGACTAAACGAGATTGGTAATGTTATGTTAACAGCGCTAAGATTTGCACCTTTCTGAGCGTTCATAAACAAATTCATAGAAAAATTATAGAGTGGAGGAAATAAATATGATAAATAGTTTTCGTTCTGGTTATGTTCGTTTTGCGCAGGATATATGTTTTTACACTAATCAATCTGCAAGGGAATTGAAACTTGATGTAAGTGCAGTAACCCCTAATCGTGCAGTTACAGAAAGTCCTAACAACAATCACCCAGAACCCGTCGCTTCAGCATTAGTAACTGAAGCGACGGTAACTGTTACTACTCTTTCGGGACAAAGCAGTTCGACACAAAGCAGTAACAGACAAGCGCTCATAGATGAAGTTAGAGCTAATCTTTACAAAGAATTTTACAAAGAATTTTACAAAGAAAGTATGTCTAATGAATTTAGGAATCTATTTCCAGTGCGGTTTTTTTTAGACTGCCAAGAAATAGATATTCTGGCAGAACCTATCGACAATTTATCAGGTAAAAACATAACCGCAGTAGCAACCGGTATAGGGGGGGACTATGCATGGAAAACACCAGAATTATTAACTAGATTATATGAAAAGAATGCCGCTTTAGTAACGACCGAATTAATTGAGACGGCAATAGATTCTTTGTCAAAAGATACTAAGATTGTAGATAGACGTACAGATAAAGTGAGGACCGGTAATTATGCATGGAAAATACCAGAATTATTAACTAGATTATATGAAAAGAACCCCGCTTTAGTAACGACCGAATTAATTGAGACGGCAATAGATTCTTTGTCAAAAGATACTAAGATTGTAGATAGACGTACACATAAAGTGAGGACCGGTAATTATGCATGGGAAATACCAGAATTATTAACTAGATTATATGAAAAGAATCCCGCTTTAGTAACGACCGAATTAATTAAGACGGCAACCGGTGCTTTGTCAAAAGATACTAAGATTGTAGATGCAATTACAGATGAAGTAAGGACCGGTAATTATGCATGGAAAATACCAGAATTACCAACTCCGAATCCTTAAGCTTACCTATTCAGAACAAGTTAACATTTTTTGCACTGCCTGAGCGCGATGGGATAGCGTATGCTTAACCAATTCTGGCAAAACCCCCATGGTATCGGAGTGCCCATCGGGAATAAAAATTGGGTCATAGCCAAAGCCATTTTCACCCTGAATCTCTGTCGAAATACGCCCTTTAGCATGGCCTTCGTAATACTGTGTCTCTCCACTTGAATCACGAAGCGCAATGCCAGATACAAAACAGGCCCCACGAGACTCTGAGTGAACGCCCTTCAATTCACCCAAAATGAGCCGGCATTGATCCAAATTAGACACCCCTTCACCCCCATAGCGTGCTGAAAAAATGCCGGGGCGACCGTCTAAAGCATCCACACATAGTCCCGAATCTTCCGCCAGGTAAATCGTCCCCGGTTGATGGACAACTCCCATTAGCTTTTTGTAGGCATTGGCCTGAAACGTAGCCCCATCTTCGTCCACGTCCAAGTGCCCTGGGTACAGTGAAGCTGAAATGCCCAATGGCGCTAGTATGGCTGTGAGTTCCTTTAATTTGTTCTGATTGGTCGATAGAAATATTACGGGTTGTTTAGATAAATCCATGGCTGATCGGACTCCCATTTTGCTGACAATATACGTGCCTGCTGATCGTCAGACAACTGCTGTATCATCCTACAATTTCGCCGATGAATTGACAACCCGTTGGCAATCGTGGGGTACCCAACAATGGGATCCCCGGAATTAGGCGCGCAGCATTTTGCCAATCGAAACTCAACACTCCGATGCCCCGACAATAAAATTCGAGGAGACTCTGATGGTATCCGTGTGGATTTTTGGTGTTTAATCGGTTTGGATGCCACAGGCCGCGCATCGTCCTCAACTGGCGTAGGCTCTGGCTCATGCCGGCGAAACCACTGCCGAATGCGGTGCCTCGCTTGTTCTGTTTGTACAATTAATAGCCAATCTTTTTTGGGCTTACTATTGGCCTGTCTCATAATCTCAACCCGATCCCCATGCTGAAGCTCATAGCGCAGCGGCACAATACAATCGTTCACTTTAGCGCCAATACACGTATGCCCAACATCGGTATGAATTTTATACGCAAAATCCAACGGCGTTGCGTGCTGGGGCAAGGCAAGCACATCACCGGTTGGCGTAAACACCATCACTTCGTCAACCAATAAATCCAATTTAATGTGATCTAAAAACTGATCTGCGTTGTCTTGATTAACCGGTGTATGCTCATTGTAGTCCACCAGCTCTTGTAAAAAGGGAGCACTCGCTTGTGGCTGTGGTATTTTTTCTGGTGAATCTTTGAGCTTGTAATGCCAATGTGCGGCTAGCCCATACTCTGCAATTTGATGCATGCGTTCGGTTCGAATTTGAATTTCAATTGGCACTCCGCGATGATCCACAACAGATGTATGCAATGATTGATATAAATTAGGTTTTGGAACCGCAATGTAGTCTTTAAACCGGCCAGGAATTGGCTTGAACAACTCATGCGCATGGCCCAAAATTGTATAGCACTCCGGAATCGTTGTGACAATAATGCGCAGCCCCAACACATCATGCAAGCGTGTATAATCCATATCTCGACGCTTTAATTTTTGATAAATACTATACATATGCTTCGGGCGACCCATAATGCGATACGATAGCGCCAAAGGATCTAGGCGCTGTTTAATTTTATTAACTAATCGTTGAATATGGGCCTCCCGAGTCGCCCGGGTATCCACGACTAGTCGCTGTATTTTTTTGAACATTGTTGGCTCCAGTGTTGCAAATGCAAGATCATGCAATTGCCATTTAATGGACCACAATCCCAATCGATGTGCCAATGGCGCAAAAATATCTTGAGTTTCCAATGCCATTCGTTGCTGTGCTGATTCTGATAAAAATTGAACCGTTTGCATGTTATGCAAGCGATCCGCCAATTTAATAAATACCACGCGACTATCTTTGGCCATAGCCAAAAATAATTTTCTCAAATTCTCAGCTTGTGCTCGGGTGCCCAAGTACATACGACCCAAATTAGTCACTCCCTCAACAAGTATAGCCACATCTTCCCCAAATTGCCGTGTTAAATCTGAATAGCTAACTGCACAATCCTCAAGTGTGTCATGAAGTAGGCCTGCACATATTGTGTGACAGTCTTGCCGCAATTCTGCCAATGCAATCGCAACATGAATCGGGTGTACAATATAGGGACGCCCCGACTTCCGTTTCTGACCAGCATGCGCATCCGTGGCAAAGATATACGCCTGATTTAGCCGTTCAATAGCCGCCGCATCTAAATAGGTGCGTGAAGCATCTAAGCATCGCTCCCACAAATGTCGAATCTCTAGCTTATTATTAAATTCCGACATTATTATCGGATATCCTTGATCATCAGCTGCATGCTTGTACGCCCCTGCCACGTATTCGTTTGCAAATGAAATACAACGGAGCAATAGGCTTTTTGAACCGCTGGCAGTCGGTCGGCTAAATCAAAGCCAATCCCATCCACGACAACACGTGTCGCATCATCATACAGACGGACTTTTAAATGTTTGTCTTTTAGAACACGGGACTCAATCACTCGCAGTGTGGCAACAAATATAGGCTCCGAATTATTGGGGCCAAATGGGGCCAAACAGTGCAATTGATTATAAAAATCTGAATTAATACGATCGGATGGCAACTCAGCATCAATGACAATGACTGGCCGTAAATCATTCGCCGATAAGACTGTGCTGGCATGGGCTGACATTGCCGCATTAAAACCGCTTAACTGTGACGTCTTCAAGCTAAAGCCGGCAGCCTGATGATGCCCCCCAAATTTAGTTAAATACTGTGCATTGGCTTTAATTAACTGGTAAACATTAACACACTCAACGCTGCGCGCGGACCCTCTGGCTTCAGTATCATTGTAGCCAATTACCAAGCTGGGGCGATGGTATCGATCGGTAATTCGAGCCGCTACAATACCAATAACACCCGGATGCCAATTTCGACCCGAAACCACCAGCACTGAATGGGTTTCTATCTCCGGGTTTGATTCTAAATACGCGATGGCTTCATCCATAGTCGTTTGCGTTAGGGTCCGACGCTCTTGATTCAAGCGCTTGAGTTTATTCGCCAACGCATCGGCTGTATCCATGTCCTCAGCGGTCATTAGTGCCACACACATGGTGGCATTAGCCAATCGACCGGCGGCATTCAGCAATGGTGCTAAGCCAAACCCAATATCGCGGCTGGTAACGGGCTTTCCTGGCTCCAAGCCGGCTGCCCGCATCAACGCACACAGTCCCGGACGTTTTGAATGCTGCATATGAGCCAGGCCATTGCGCACAAGCGCTCGATTTACGGGAGAGAGTTGGGCAACATCCGCCACTGTCCCAATAGCGACCAAATCCAAATCATTTTTCAATGGCGACGCTTGGTGCATGTGATCAAATACTTGATTAAAAAAATGATAGACAATGCCCACTGTGCACAAATCAAAATAGCCATGATTAGCCGGTAATAGCTTAGGATCCACAATTAAATCCACATTGGGCTGCGGGTCAGGCACTTGATGGTGATCAACCACAATAATACTTAATGCCGGATACTGTTTTTTTAGCCACGCACACTCTGTCACATTGGTTACGCCACAATCTAGCGTAATCAAAGCGGCCGGCCCCCAATCTTGAACAAGGCTGTATACCCGGTCGGTTAAGCCATAACCATCATTAAATCGATCCGGAATATAATACTTTGGCTTAAACCCTAATGCGGATAACACCCGGATCATTACGCTTGTTGATGTTATACCGTCTACATCATAATCCCCGTACAACAATACGGTTGATCCTGCTGGCAACTTTTGTAAAATAGCGGTCGCTTTTTGAACCCATGTATCTGGAAAATAAACAGCCGGCAGATTTTGAATGTCCAGTACATGGCGAGCAGCTTGTACCGACCGAACGCCCCGATTAATTAAAATTTGAGCAATAACAGCGTCCACGGACACCGCATTCGCCAATTTTTCACACACTGAATCCGACTGAGTTTTTACCCGCCACAGGGGCGGGGGCAATTTTGCAAGTTCACGCAACTGAGCCATATCCCGCGGCTCGCTGGTATCCGGCAAAACTAAGGCTTAATCGCGAACAACGGTTGACCATATTCAACAGTTTGTCCGTTTTCAACCAAAATTTTAGTTATAGAACCAGATACTTCTGATTCAATTTCATTAAACAACTTCATTGCCTCAACCAAGCATAAAACAGCACCTTTGCTAACTGTTTGACCAATGGATACAAAATTATCTTCTTCTGGCTTCGGGGTTAGGTAAACGGTACCAACCATTGGTGACTCTATTATAATATCCCCATCATTTTCTGGGGTTTTCGCTGGCTCTACTTGCGTTTGAATCTCAGCTGCTGCCGGTACTGGAGTAGGAACAGTCGTTACCAAATTTTGCGCAGGCATTGTGATTGGTGTCGCTTTTGTAACTTCAATTGTACTGTCATCTGATGATATTTTTAACGATGCAATGTCAGCATCTTCAACCATTTTAATGATACGTTTTATCTTTTGAAAATCCATAATACATTCTATAGTATGGGATCTAAAAGCCGTTGGTCAAGGGTTTAAATCTGACAACCCCTCCAATAAAATTTGTTCAACCACGGTATCTAGTACATGACGACCCGCGTATGTGGCTACTAACCGGTCCTGTTTTTGAGATAGCAAGCCGGATTGAGTTAACGTGTAGACGGTGGGGCTCCGGTTCAAATCAACCGAAAACCATTGGTGTGCCTGAATTACAGATACCCCCTCGCGTGTACGCAGCCCCACCATGAGCCATTCCTCAAACCGAGCCGCATAATCAATTGAGCGCATGGGCACTGGGCGAACGGGTGATTGGCAATACGACTGAAAGTGACTAATATTGCGAAATCGTTGGCCTTGAAAAAACGAGTGTGCGCTGGGCCCCACACCCAAATACGGCCGAAACTGCCAGTAGCCTTGATTATGAATCGACGCATGCCCGGGTTTGGCAAAAGCGGAGCGCTCGTACCAGTCAAAGCCAGCCATCGTCAGGGCGTTAAAAATTTGATCATAATCATCCGCCATTGCATCATTGGATCGTGTGGTTTGTGTTTTATAAAAGGGTGTTCCCGGCTCCACCGTTAGTCCGTAGGTGGATACATGATCAATGCCCAACTGTTCATAATCCTTGAGTACACCGGCCAATCGATCTGGGGTTAACTGGGGCATGCCAAACATTAAATCCAAGCCAATCGATACCGTACTCAGCGACCGAATACGCTCAACGGCAGCCACTACATCGGGCCAAGTATGGCGACGACCTAAATGTTTTAACACGGCTGCGTCACTCGACTGAGCCCCCATGCTAACGCGCATAGGGCCCTGTTTTTCCAAAGCAGCCAGCCAGTCGGGGGTGACATGCAGGGGGTCCATTTCAATAGTCAGTTCGCACGTGGTGGCCAGGGGCCACGCGGATTGAACCTGATTGAGCAGTTTGAGCCATTGTTCGGGCAGTAGGGTACTGGGGGTCCCGCCACCAAAATAAATAGATTGAATCACAATGTCTGGATAGCGCGTTTGATAAGCGATGAGTTCCTGCTGGATGGCCTGAACCAACTGGCTTCGGATATCGCTTGTTGGGTCATGGCGGTGCTTGAAAAAATTGCAATACGGGCATAGGCTCTCACAAAACGGAATGTGAATGTAAAGGCCAATCGTTGTATCGGTGACGAAACTGGGGGGTGTCACGGATCGCTAGTTTAAAAACGAGTCCCAGCTCTCTAACCGTCGGTAAATGACTTGAAATCTGGAGTTAGCACGGCGAGGCCATCCAGCTAAACCATACGCCTTACCGTCATTCTCCGACACTACTGTTTTTGCAATGGAAGCACCCACCGCACTAACTGCTGTAAATGCTGTATAAATTTTATTTTTTATGCTTGAATCACCTGGCAATTCTTCTAGCCTTTCTAACAATGTCTCTAAAATCGGCATAAGCGGTTCATCGTTAAAATTCTGTTCCCATGCATTTAAATACATACACTGGATCTTTTTATTTTCGAGATCATGTTTCCACATGTTTACAAACGTCGTTTTTCCCGACCCAAACGATGCATTAAGGCTTAGCACATAGGCGTCGTCTTCAACTGCATAAACTATTCTAATCGCCTGTGTCAGTTTTTCTGCAAACTTTTTGCGGTTGAGGCAATCGTCCGTATCAAACGTCAGCACATCAGAACCCATCGTTGATGTTCAACTGCTCAGAGTTTTTAATATCTGTTGTAGTATTTATCATAAATTAATCGCAATGAAAATTACATGGTGGGCGGTACGGGAATCGAACCTGTGACCTCTTGCATGTCAAGCAAGTACTCTAACCAACTGAGCTAACCGCCCAAATACTTCAGTGTATACAAGCATACCATACTTCCACCATAGCCGGAATTTATGCTATGATTTAGTGCATTATGAATCACACAAAAACAAGTGAACGTGTTGTTAATTTTAACGCCGGTCCATCAACCCTTCCTCTAGATGTTTTGGAAAAAGCTCAATCCGATTTTATCAATTACAAAGGTAAAGGCTTATCTGTATTAGAAATGAGTCATCGATCCGGTGATTTTATGGCAATTCGAGATCATGCTGAATCAACCATTCGACAATTGTTGTCGATACCCGATGATTACGCAGTCTTATTTTTACATGGTGGTGCAACGACACAATTTTCATCTGTTCCTATGTACTTTGGACAAACGGGTCCCGTGTCATTTATTCACACCGGGTCATGGACAAAAAAAGCTTTAGCCGAAATTAAGAAATTTGGTAGCCATACAGTATTAGCTTCCTCAGAAGATACCAACTTTGATCGGATTCCAGCTATTGATACAAGTCAAATTGATTCCGCCAGTTCTTATGTGTATTGTTGTTCTAACAACACGATCTATGGCACGCAATTTGCAGAATTTCCAGATACAGGGTCTGTTCCCTTAGTTTCGGATATGTCGTCCGACATTTTGTCTCGACCGCTAACTATTAATCGGTTTGGACTAATTTTTGCAGGCGCACAAAAAAATGCGGGGCCGGCTGGCGTTACCTTAGTGATTGCCCGAAAAGATTGGATAGCTACGCATGCAAACCCCAATCTACCATTAATGTTTCAATACGATAAGCATCTAAAAGAAGACTCAATGCTTAACACCTGCCCAACATTTTCAATTTATCTAATGGGACTCACCGCCCAGTGGTTAGTGGATCAAGGCGGTGTTTCCGCTATTGCTGCCAAGAATCAGTCAAAAGCCAAAGCGTTGTATGATTATATTGATGCGAGTGATTTTTACACGGCATGTGTTTCCGGCAATTCCCGATCACTCATGAATATTTGCTTTAAAACCCCCTCTGATGAACTGGATGCTAAATTCCATAAACATGCCGCTGAAGCCGGGCTTATTGGACTTAAAGGGCATCGATTAGTCGGTGGGTTACGCGCCTCTATGTATAATGCCATGCCTAGCGCAGGCGTTGCCCAACTGATTGGTTTTATGGATCAGTTTCGGAAACAATAAGTTTCTAATGGAATCGCCTATTTGACTATGAAAGCTATATTGATTGTTGATATTGGCACACCCGCGTCAACAGCAGTAGCCGATATCTATGACTACCTGAATTGTTTATATAGCGATCCATTTATACTGCCTGAGTTTGCCGGCCAAGCGCCTCGATACCAACTGAGTGACGTCAATCTATCCAATCTAACGAGTGTTGATGCATCACCGATACTTCAGCGAGTGGTTGATGCTATTCAAACACAGTGGCAGTGGCCCGCAACGTATGCTTACCGATATGGAGACATCGGCATTACGCGTGGCATTCAGTACTTATTACAAGAAACAAATGGTCAATTGGATCACCTGCATATCATTCCTTTATTTCCACAACGCACAGCATTAGCGAGCCAATCCATTAAGACTGCCATGCATCACTACATATCCCCCTTCAAAATCCCGATGTCTCTTACGGTGCAAAAACCCTACATTACAACCGCCGCCTACCAATTGGCTATCGCAGAGCAGTTGAAACAATATGATCAACACATGGCAGTTATTGCTGGCTTTCATGGGGCTAGTGTTGATTTAATAAAAAAAATGGATCCGACGCGTATCACTTGCTTATCCAAGCCAAATTGTTGTGAAAATCCAAGCCCCGTATCGGATGGGTGTTCGCGACGACAAGCGCATGCTTTATGTAATGCCATTGACACGCGAATTCAGCCCGTATTTTTAGATCATTTATTTGTTGAATCTGATGCTTATTTAGATTCTAGTATGAAGGGTCGTGATCTACTGGATTCACGTAATACGGTTGGCCTTATACCGAATTGGATTACCCCATCAATTACCCAGCAGCTTGATAGTCATTATTTAGATTGTTGGGTTCAGTCTAAATGCCAAACAAACTATACCCGTTTGCCCAATTTGTCTCCCGATGCTCAATATCAGGTTATTGTATCCAGTATTGGGCTTAATCCATAAATTCGTGCTTGGCACAAAAAATGCGAATCTGGTACAGTGTTATTATAAGATACAAAAATTAAGGAGTAATATTATGGGAAAAATTATTTTAAATGATCAAGAAGTTGAAGTTGATGACAATGAACCAATTGTTGATGCTATTGAAGAGTTGGGGGTGCCCATTGGATGTAGCAACGGTGTTTGTGGAACCTGTGAAATTGAAGTGCTATCTGGTATGGAACACTTAAATCCAATGAACGAAGAAGAAGAAGATCTTGGAATGGAAGGCAACCGCCGACTCGGGTGCCAATTATGTGTGAAAAATGGTGGTACTGTCACCATGACTTTTTAATTTTATTTTTTTAATTTTCTTAAGGAACAATTAGCATTTTACCTTTACCAATGTGTTTTCCATCCGCTTGTACTACATAAAAGTACACACCCGCTGATGGGCTATATTCTAGCATGCTTTGATTAATTGTTAATTGAGTAAACATATTACCATTCGTATCGCTTCGAACCTGACGATTTACTGTGTCCTCACTTGAATAATTTTTTTGCATAACTCGGTTCCCAAACATATCATAAATTAATACTTTAATATTGCCTTGAATCTCTTTATTACTAGTAAAACCAATGACAGATCCTGTGCTTTTAAACGTTTCAACCATAACCCGTGTTAAGCTAAATGGGTTTGGAAATGGCAATGGCGGCACCACAATATTCACTGTACGATTATGTGCGGCACCGACTACATTGGATTGCTCCGCCAATTGAGCAAAATAGCTTACTAATGCCATAATCGAAGTACCCGACCATGCCGAGGTTGATGCTGCCCCCCCAAAACTACTGAATTG
>DJIL01000025.1 GCA_002433595.1 bacterium UBP8_UBA6595
GGCATACACAAACGGGTGCATGGTTACATGCGGGTGGGGGCTGAAATGCCCAAAATACCCAACACAGTTTGCAAGGTGCGTTGGACCTGAGCAATGACCCATAAGCGATAGGCTTTTTGAATCCCGGTGCTGGTTAGAACGGGATTGGTTTCATAAAAACGATGAAAATGCCGGGCAAGTTCTAGGGAGTAATTGGCTAATTGATGCGGTTCATAAGCATTAGCGGCATCTAAAAGGGTATCGGGGTAGTGCATTAAGCATTGCAATAACGGCCGGTCGGCGTCGGTGTAGGCGTCGGCAATTTGAGTAATATCGACATCCGGGGGTACCCCTACTTTCAGTAGCAGTTGGCAAATACGCGCATGGGCATACTGAATATAAAAAATAGGGTTTTCAGCCGTTTTTTGATTCGCCAAATTTAAATCCAGCTCAATGGGGGAGTCGCTGCTTTTATAAATTAGAAAAAAGCGTGTGGCATCGGGGCCAATGTCATCAATAACATCCCGAAAATAAATCATATCCCCACTGCGCTTGCTCATGCGAACCGGCTCGCCATTTCGAACCAGGCTCACCAGTTGCCCAATGATCACGGTTAATTCAGTTGGTGAATGGCCATTTTGGAGGGCTTGGACAGCAGCCGATACGCGGGGCACGTAGCCGTGATGGTCCGCTCCCCAAATGTTAATGAGTTGATCATAGTGACGCTGAATTTTGTTCCAATGGTAGGCAATATCAACCGCAAAATAGGTTAACGACCCGTCGGATTTGACCAATACTCGGTCTTTGTCGTCTCCAAATGCCGTGCTTTTAAACCACACGGCAGAATCTTGGGTATAGCAGTGCGCTTTAATATGCGCTAGTGCATCTGACAGTGTGTCACCAGTGTGCAATGTGTGTTCCCGGAACCAGTGGTCAAAATGGGTGCCAATGGCGGACAAATCCGAGGCATGTTGGTCCAACATATGCGTGACGGGGTCTTCATCACAGTGGGCGATTGTGTAAATGTAATCGCCGTGGTAGCCATTGTCGGGAATGGGGTTACCGGCTTTGGCGGCAACGATACTAGCGATAAATAATTCAATTTGATTGCCGGCATCGTTGATATAGTTTTCGGTAGTAACGGTGTGCCCAACGGCTCGTAATAAATGGGCCAAACAACTGCCCAAAACAGCCCATCGGCCATGCCCAATATGCAAGGGTCCAGTGGGATTTGCCGATACAAATTCCAATAAAATTCGCCGGGGCTTAATGGGGTAATTTGCAGGTGTTGCAATCTGCATTAATCGGGCGCTAGGATGCAACGTAATATTAATAAACCCGTTGATTTGCGATAGTGTAGCCTGGCTAGCCATAGCGGGCTGAAGGGCTTGAATAAAGTGCTCAGCAATCTGAGCCGGCGCCTGTTTCAATACTTTGGCCAATCGAAAGGCAATGGCGGTGGCATAATCCCCATGGTCGCTTTGGTTGGGTGCGTGAAAACTAAGGGGCTCGCCATGAAGATCAATGCCAGAACTTTGAAGGGCTTCAGTGAGGGTCTGTTCGAGTGTGTGGCGCATTATAAGGCGGCGTCAAGTTCTGTTTGAATGGGTGACGTTTGACTTAGCATGTGAACCATTTCAGCCTGGGTAATGGGGCGATTGAGCTTAAACTGAGTATTGGCACGGACAATATCTGCGTCCAACAATGTGAATAAATAGGGTCGAAACCAATGCCCATTGGGGACATCTTCAAACACACTGTTATCCATGGTGGATACGGTTGTGGGTGTATGGCCAATGAATTTAGCAATTGCAGCGCCGGCCTCAGCACGTGTCATCAGTCGCTGGCCGCCCGTATCTGAAAACCATGCGGTTGTTTGGGTCGTTGCAGGTAAACCGGTTACCCATAAAAATAATGATTTGAATTCCGCACGTGTCATAGTTTGAGTGGGCTTGAATGGGCGGGGAGTGGCTACCTTTCGAATGTAGCGCAGACGGCTAAGGGTACTGCCCATCCAATGATTGTTTAATTCGGGGTACCACGGAAAGTAATAGATAACGATTGTTTTTTTTATTAGCCCAGAGGTGACGGTGATGGGGATAGGACCGGGTTCAAAAACGGATAGTGGGATTTTTTGAACACCGGACGCATCGGGTATTCGTTGAATTCGATTAAACTCAAAGGGCTCAGCGGGTAGAACTGTCACCGAGAGGGTGGTTGTGGGTGAATATATAATATCCCCGTTTTTCACAGTATCAAACGTGATGGTTGTATTGGGTTGCCGATTGTAGGCTTCAATGAGTGCCATAATGGAGGGCATATCCACCGATGGGACGGGTGCGCTGCGTTGGGCTTTAATATGGGCTTGAACATCAGGAATTCGGTTTAATAAGGACAAAAATGTTTGGTAACTCAGTAAAGCATTCCCGTTTAATTGGTATGTGTTGGGTAGCAGGTTATGGGTGTATGCAAGTTGGACAAAGGGGGTGGTCCAAGTGTTTGGATCAATATCATTGTAGGGCAGTGAGGGAGCTTCTGATTTAGACGTTAATTGCAAGGCTCGCACCACAGTAATAATATATTCAAATCGTGAAATTGTTTTTTCGGGATAAAATTGTCCGTCCATATATTCGCGCATTACG
Organism: bacterium UBP8_UBA6595; assembly: GCA_002433595.1. Taxonomy (GTDB): domain Bacteria; phylum Margulisbacteria; class Marinamargulisbacteria; order UBA6595; family UBA6595; genus UBA6595. Next base: position 2,622 of record DJIL01000025.1, read on the forward strand.
CCAGTAGCGACTAGGTGGTTGATAGCAGGTTTTGCCCAGTGATCATCCGGCACATCGGGATAATGAACGGACGGTGCGGGTTTTTCTGTAGGCTTAAGAAGCGCATAGCTCAAGTAGGCCAACTCGGCCCGAGATACGGGTTGGAACAAGTTTTTTCGAGTCATACTTTCGTGAATAAAGGGGCTATTTAAAGTATACAAGTAATCGGATCGTAGGGGGTCATTTAAACTACTAATGTCTGATGGGCCAGGAAGTGTAATGACGTGACGGCTGGTATGATGGGGGGTTTTCTCGGCATCTAAAACGGTAATGACGAGTGTTTCCTTACTGGGTATAGCCATAGAGTAGCGGTCGTGAAACTGGCCGCCGGGCTGAACTTCAATGGGTTTTCCATTCACAAACACGGCTTCGTTGAACGGTGTTTTACCATGAATCAGAATTTTATTTTTAGCCGTGACTGTTGTTGTGTCAGCGGGGCTATTTATTACAGCCTCATTGCCGAACAGGTGCGTTGAAGCCAGTGCCCCTAAGCCGAGCATTACCAGTTGATAGTGTTTCATGAGTTTTCCAATTTTTTTAACCAATTAACGCGCATCTGTTTGGGGAGTGGCGCATATTGAAATTGTTTATGATAATACTGGCCGGTATGCAACAACCAGCTAGCTAAGTCGCGCATAGCCGAGCTTTCTGGATTAAATACCAACCAAGACAGACCCGTAATGGGGTAGGCATACGGGGAATCATGATCTACGGCCACGCTAATGACGTGAGGATTTGGATAAATAAAGGCACCGCTTTTATTTTCAATGCGCGCAATTTTTAGGTGATTGTCTACGGCATGATTGAGGCCCAAAAAGCCCAAACTGCCAATCGTTTCGTCAATAAACTGGGCCATGCCCAGACTGCCGGGTATAACATGATTGCCGTGTAGCGTGGTTTGGTTTAAAAAATGAGTGAAAATGTGATAGGTTCCACTTTTGGCGGGCCTGCGTGCAACTTGAATTGGCAAGTTTGGTAGAGATTCAAGTTTATTTAGTTCAGCAATAGCGGGGTCATTCCAGTGGGTAATCTTTCCGGAATAAATAGCCTGCAAAACGATTTTATTCAATTTTAAATCTGGGTTTTTGGGCAAGTTGTAAGCGACAGCCACCCCGCTGACACTAATAGGAATACTCATGCGATTGCTAGCGTTTATAGTTTTGGAACTTGGCACATCGGTAATGACAAAGTCTACTTGGTTAGCGGTAAACTTAGCGAGACCGCTACCAGAGCCAATGGCTTCAAAAACAACTTGATTTTTTGTAGTATATGTATATTCTCTAAAGAGTTTTTTTAATAATGGATAGGGCAAAGTGGCACCGGCACCCCGCAGGGTGGTTTGAGCATAGCCTGTTGATGCAATCAGGAGTATACTGAAACTGATTACCATGCAATTAAAAATAGGCAAAGTAGATAAACGGTTAGGAAGTAGTCTTTGCATGTTTGTTGTGTTATTTTGTTTGATTTACGGCGGAATGTCAACCCCCGTTTGGGGGGTGTCCATGCGTGGCGTTATTCAAAACCCCATACGGCCAATTGCGATTTATGTCATTGACACCCGTACCAATCGGGTGGTTTCGGGTACTGTAATGACTCACACATCGGGCGTATTTGAGCTGGGACGATTACCCGCCGCGGAGTATGCGATGGTGTTTCGGGTTCAGTTAGACCCTCAATTTCCGTTGGACTATGTGGAAGCGGTAGTTCCATCGGTGGCGCTTATTCAGGATACGGACTTTGGGGCTGTTGGATTAACGTTTTTCAATGACTACACCGTATTTTCAGGCATTGTGGATGCGCACTTGGGGTTAACTGATTTGGATAATTTAGATAATTTGGATACGATGAATGGGTTCAATGAGGGGGGGTATGTGGAGAATTGGCCCACGCAGCGCGATGGTACGGCTGACGTTAATGGGATGGATGCCAATACAAGTTCTGGCACGCCGTATGGCGCTGGGAATATTTGGTAAGTGATTAAGCCAATAAATCTCTTAAGCCTCTAAATCCCCTAACGGGCAGGTTTAAAGTTCTCATCGAAGGGGCATTTTGTTTGTATGTATCTAAAAATTTTATGGATAGATCTAGTAAGTCAGATTTTGAATAAATCATTGACATTTCAATTTTTTTTATCTATACTGGTTTGTAGTTTTATTAGAAAATATAGTCTAAAAATAGTGGGGAGGCAATAATGGCATCCGGTGTAGGTGGTAGAAGTCCAGGTCAACGTTCAGCTCCAGGGAGAGGTTCAGGTACAGGGTTACCGGCAAGCCCCAAAACACCACCAGTTCGTATTTCACTAACATCAAATTATCGTCACAGAGGTGGAGCTGGAGGAACCGGTTTAGGTGCAATTGTTGCCATCATTTTTATTATCGCAAAT
>DJIL01000038.1 GCA_002433595.1 bacterium UBP8_UBA6595
TTATTGTTCCAGTTCTCGTAAACTAAACTATAAAAATAAACGTCTCGGTATTTTTCACGCGATAATATAAACTGCTTTAACAACCCCTCCCGTTGAAAGCCTGCTTTTTGTAACACGTGCCACGACGCCGTATTGTCTGGCTGTGCTGTTGCTTCAATACGATTTAATTTAAGCTGAGAAAATCCGTAACTAGCCACTCCACGTAACGCTTCTGTAGCATAGCCATGCCCCCAGTAATCCTGCCTCAATGTATAGCCAATTTCGGCTCGATTATGATCCGAAAACCATAATTCATATCCAATAATCCCAATAACTTCTTGAGCGTCACGCACCGTTATTCCCCAAATAGCGGCAGTGCCTTGCGTGTAGGCATCCAATACTGACTGGATATAATTTTGGCTTTCGACCACTGTCTCATGAGGATAGCCAATGGCGTATTCTGTGACCATGGGGTTGGAAAAAATATCAAACAATGCCGAACTATCCGATGCAATTAATGGACGAATAAGTAGGCGATCCGTGCGAATACTGTTTAATGTGTCAAATAGTCGCATTAAATCATCTGTTGGGGATCTACCCATTGGTCAAACGTTTCTGCGTCAGGTACTAGCTGAAGATCTAAAGCGGCAGCTTTTAATGTTGTGTTATCTTCGTAGGCTTTTTTTGCTATTTTAGCCGCATTATCATACCCTATATGGTTATTTAGGGCAGTAACTAACATTAGTGAATCTTGTAAGTTTTTCTCAATTGCACTGGGGTTAATAGCAATGCCTGTTAAACAGTGGTCTGTAAAAGACCGAGATCCATCGGCAATTAATCGAATCGACTGCAGTAAATTATAAATCATAACGGGTTTAAATACATTAAGCTGAAAATTCCCCTGAGAACCCGCAATGCCAATTGTAACATCATTCCCCATTACCTGTGCAGCAACCATTGTTAAAGCTTCGGACTGTGTGGGGTTTACCTTACCTGGCATAATCGAGGAACCCGGTTCATTGGCAGGTAAAATCAATTCCCCTAATCCACATCGTGGCCCAGATGCAGACCAACGAATATCGTTTGCGATTTTCATTAAACTCGCTGCGATTGTTTTTAAAACTCCGCTCATCTCTACAATTGCGTCATGTGCCGATAAAGCCTCAAATTTATTGGGTGCACTAGTATAAGAATAACCAGTTTGTTGAGATATTTCTGCCACAACAGCTTCAGAAAAGCCGTCGGGGGTGTTAATCCCAGTACCAACGGCTGTGCCGCCAATGGCTAGCTCCATAAGCCGAGGCAATGCAGCTTGTATACGATCTAAACTGTATTGCAATTGAGTCGCATAGCCTGAAAATTCTTGCCCCACCGTTACCGGTGTAGCATCCATTAAATGAGTTCTACCAATTTTAATAATTGATGTTAGCGTATCGGCTTTGTCTTTTAAGGCTACCTGCATACTTGTTAATGCCGGGATTAAGTGTGTGTGAATGTCATCTGTGGCCGCCATATACATAGCTGTTGGAAATGTATCATTGGATGATTGAGACTTATTCACATCATCATTGGGATGCACTGGTGATTTACTACCCATCTTGCCACCTGCCAATTCAATTGCTCGATTGGCAATAACTTCATTAACATTCATGTTAGTTTGCGTGCCACTGCCTGTTTGCCAAACCCGTAATGGAAAATGATCATTTAATTGACCCGAGATAACAGCATCAGCAGCTTGTTCAATCCACTGGGCTTTAGGTATATCTAAAATTCCTTTTTGAGCATTAACCGTTGCGCATGCACGCTTCAAATATCCAAATGCACGAATTAGCGAGTCTGGAAAAACCTCAATTCCAATATCAAAATTAATGAGTGACCGCGCCGATTGTGCGCCATAGTAGCGGTCTGATGGAACATCAATACTGCCCATACTGTCGTGTTCTGTTCGTTTCATTGTTGTATTATTCTCCTTATTCATATCGATGTATTAGTATAGCACCTTTGGGTCGATTCATACCCAGTAAACTCAACGATGATTGAATTAGATTGGCTTTTACCACCATTAAAAAGACAACTGGCTTTTTGTATTGGTACCAATGCAACCGGCCCCATCGCCAATGAGCCATTGGGGTACTGGCAAAATTACCTTGTCCCTTAACCCAGATTTCATCCGCACTAGCATAGGCCTTTTTATAAGCGTTGCTAATCGTATAAATAGACCGCCCAGTCATACAAGACCCGGTACTAATCACCTGTAACTTACCGGTTGTCATTGCCGCTGACAATGCCGGGATTTGATCAATAATCGCAGCTAATTCATGCGCTGTAACATCATTAACAACCGGTTTTTCTTTCCCAGTCATAATAACCGAACAGCCATGATCCAATAGCCATTCAACCAATAAGCAGTCAAACCAAACCTCGCCATGGTTATCGCATTCATAAAGCAGCGTTTTTCCAGGAGTCGTCATCTGCAACTGTGAAATAACAGATTCACAGCCGATTAATTTTGAAACAGGCACGGTATGCTGGGCATACTGATGGCACAACGCCTCTGTTTTGGATTTCCACTGCATCTCCAGGGAGTCCATCCAATTGGCAGTAGCTGCCATACAAATCAATTGCTTAAATGTACGCTTTCCTTGCTTAACATAGGGGTGTATGGACTGATAGCAGTCATATGCCATTCGAGACTGAACTTGCTTATCGGCTGCATATACATCGTCAATGCCATACGAAAGCCGATAATATTGGTCTGCACATTGGCTAAATAAATCAAATAGCGCCGTATAACTTAAATGCGGCAATGCTCTACGCCGATCGTAACATACCGTATTAATAGCCTCAATAAATATTCGGTCATAGGCCGGGTTTCGGGTAGCTACAGGGGCCTCCAGCAGTAATCGCTGTACGGGGGCCATCAGTCGTGGCCATACCCACCGATACCATGCCGAATTCCCCATAGCATACGTGCACCCGTTAATGTATCGATCACGCATGCGAACCCCCATTTGGTGCAACACCGCGTAATCAGGAATATAATTCGGGTGATCCACAAACCATGTATAATCACGACTAGAATCTAGCATTAAATCAACCTGATTAAACACCCCTTGAATAGACTCTGTAATAACTGCTTTCACAGATAACTAGTATAACACGTGAGAATCGAATTGGCCGAGGGCTCAATCTAGCATTTGTATATTCTCAGCGTAAAACCCCTATACTTATCGCAGTTAATTATTGTTAAAAATTCAATAGCAAGCTCATCCATGTAAAACGACCTAACGCGGGACAGTAACTGTCCCCAAGTATATATCCTGACAAAACATAAGCGGATATACAGCGTCATTGGTTATGTAACACTTAAAAAAGTTGTCCATAACATATATCTCCCTAAAAAGGAGGTGATCCAGCCACACCTTCCGGTACGGCTACCTTGTTACGACTT
>DJIL01000001.1:0-39643 GCA_002433595.1 bacterium UBP8_UBA6595
AACATGCCTTTTTTTATTTCACCACCGTACCAAGTATTTCCAATAATAGTTTGGCGAGCTTGAATATTAAATGCGATATAAGTTTCAGAGCGAATTCCCAGTTCGTCATAATTATCGCATTTTGTTTTGCATGCATTTAAAATTGTCCAATCCGGTGTGAAGCTGGCGGTCTCCGCTTCAGTAGGTGCAATAAACATGTTTTTGAAAAAATGAGCCATCCAGGCAACTTCTGTGACCAACCGAACGGCCAACCGTGTGTTTGGGTTTGCCCCGCAAAAACCGTCCATAATATACAAGGGATTCCCGTTGAGCTGATCGGTTGATAGCGTTTTTAATGCGTCCCAACTTTCAGCTAACAATGGCTGGTTATCCGAGCCCTCAGCTTTCCACCAAATAGTATCTTTGGTCGTCTCATCATACACAATATATTTGTCTTTAGCGGAGCGTCCAGTAAATGCACCCGTATCAACAGCCACAGCGCCACTTTGTGTCACAATTCCTTTTTCAAACCCAGACGCACTTGTTTCATGCTTAAGCAATTCATCATAGCTTAAATTCACATGCAGGGTTGACGCCTGGATGTTTAGTTTTTCTAACGCGGACTCAATGCTCATAATATATACTCCTTAATAAACAAAAATCTATTAATCTTTAGTATAACGAGGGGAGGGACTGCTAGTCAAAATTAATATAAAACTATAGCGGTGAGTTCGCACCATTATTTATTCCATTAGTAACGATTGTAAAAGAAATGCTTTTTCGAGGTGATGCTAAATTACAACACACCTAAAAGGGCATCTGTAGCCAATCGTTTTTTATAATTGGTATCAGTATGAGCAAATACAATCACCCCGCGAGTATTAATGACAAACACACTGGGGTGGGGCAGTAGACGTCCCGATTCTTTGTGCTGAATGCCAAAATGTTTCGCACCGGTCAGTGCAGGGTCAGAAACCAACGGGTAGGTTAATCCATGCGCTTCCTTGGTTTTAGCAAGTATATCAGGTGGATCTTGGCTAACCGCTATGAGTTGATAGCCTGCCGCTTGGATAGCCGTATTCACTTGATTAAGTTCATTTAAATGCGCAACACAGTAGTTGCAAAAGCCCCCCCGATAATAGACCAGGACTAGAGGGTTGGTATGAGCAGACTCTATTAGCGTCAATGCCTGCTCATCGGCTGTAATGTAGGTCAACGATGCGGGTATTGTATCGCCGGGTAGCAATGGCTTAAAGGGTGCGTTGGTCTTAGATTGAATGACTTGAAACACTAAAACCCCAAGACTGAAGAGTAAAGCACACAGAATCAAGGGACGAATCCAAGGGGTTTGCCGCCGGCGTGATCTTAATCCCATAACATGCTTAATTCTAGTTTAAATACATCATTATTATATAATAGGCTTTCGTGTTGATAGGCAATCGATATTTCATAAGACGCTAATGCGATGCCCACGCCAAAACTCAAATTCTCATTGCTGTTTCCAACACGCAAAGCAATGGCAGAATTTAAATAAAATTCAGCGCCTAAAATCCAATTGGTGTCTTGTTGGACTTGAATTTCTGACGTAATAAGCAATGTATCTTCTAAGATACGGGTTGAGGCTCCCAAAGCATAGGTTGGATCAATAGACTCTACAGTACCGCTTTCCCACTGCATTGTCGATTTACCAATATTGAGAACGCTGGCACCAAAGGTATACTTTTTGTATTGGCTTAATAGGCCGGCATTAACCCCAGTCGCATAGCCCGTATACCCCACTAAATTTTCATGAATATAGTGAGCACTAATACCCACGTCGGCCCACGGTGTTGAATACGCCGTTGCTGCATGGTATACAAATGAATCCCAACTGCTATTACCCACTACTGTATGGGGTGTGCGGTTGGCTAAGATGTCTTGCTGATTGCTGGTACTAGCGTCGGTTAAAACAATACCATCCAGGTGAGCATTTCGAAAGCCAATATTAACGCCCCACTGGTTAAACACTTTATTATAATTCAAGGCATAGTATTGGGTTTCAATTTTGCCGAAGCTGGAAAAAGAAATCCCGGTATTCCCTTGGATGACGGCTGCTGGGTTATTGTATACAAACCGATGATCATTGGGTACGGCTACCGAAGCCCCACTCATGCCAGATGCCCGAACACTGAATTGATTGCGCAGGTAATCAGCTGCTTGATCGGTTCCCCAGACAGATAGGCCAATAAGCAGCAACGCACAAACGCGAATCATTTGTATACTACCACTTTGCATTTGCTGAATGCAGTACCGTCAAAACTGTCAAATTTAAAATAGGCCAGGTAAACGCCATTGGCCACAACATGGCCATGATTATTTCGCCCATTCCACGCTACTGTATAATTAAACCCTTTATTTCCTCCTTGACGACCGCGAGGAATCTTTGTTTCGTATACTTTATCACCGGACAACGAATAAATATGCATTTCAACGTCAGAATCATTGCTTAGATTGTATTGAAACCGTGTCGTCTCCCCAATGGCTGGATTAAATGGATTAGGGCCATTCAGCACACTAGAAATAGATAGACTTGTCGCCGCGAGTACTTGTGGGGAAGCATTTGGAACAAGCACTAAGGCGCTTCCACTAACAGCGTTTAATTGATCGACAACACGGCTCCATGTGTTTGGGGTTCCTATGGCTTGGTTATCCAACCATTGGGCGATGCTATGGGCGGCATACCGAACATGCTCAGTTGGAACGTCTTTATGGCCAACCACAGAAATGCCAAACACAGAGGTGTATTTATTTAGGTCTGAAACAGGATTGCCGATGGCGTCTCTTAAGTTTTGACTCACCGTCGCATCCAGTGTGGGTGCAATATTTAGGGTGGGGGTCGGGTAGTCGCCACCGGTAAATGTGGCTTTTGGGCTGTAAAAACCGTTGGGTGTTTGAGTCGGCATGATGATGCCATCGGTTGTGCCGGTAAGCAAGTCTGTGGCAGAGGGGTCAATAGCCGCCATTAACTTAGGTGTATGAGGCTCCCATTCATGAATGATTTGTTCTTGTCGGCGTTGGCTGTCATTGTATCCTGTAATAGATAAAAGTCCTAGATAAAAATATCGAGTAATTAAACAGGCGTAATTGCAGGTAGACTCAGGATCTGTTGGGTAATAACTAGCATTTAATGGATACGCTTTAATATTTGTTGTTGGTTCAAGTTGATTGCCCCTTGCCGTATCCATAGCCTGGGTGAATTCTGATTTTTGGCTTGCTGATGCATTACTTGTAGGTTTAAACTGATCGGAAGCTTTTCCTAAGCCATTTTCAAAAATAAGGGATAAACCAGATTGCAGGACCTGGGATTTATTATAATCTGAATAAATGGTTTCCTGAACATTCAACGACACTGTTTGAGTATGAATAGACCCAAAGGCGGCCATGCCAACGATCAAACCGATCAATACACTAATAAAAATTTTAGCCATGCTGCTCTCTAATATAGCAGTTTATGATATAATAAAATAGTATAAATAAAATATGAATAAGATATCTATTAAATTAAATCAAGTAACAAGTCGTGTGGATGTGGGGTGGGGCTGTTTGGGGCAGTTAGGTTCAATAATTCGTGAGCAGGTTCGCGGGAGCCGGCTGGTTATTGTGACCCAATCCGGCATTCCGGATTCATACATTCAAACAGTAAGCGACTCATGTCAATTGGCTGGATTTCGCCTCCATACACTTGTGATTCCCGATGGTGAACAGGCAAAGTCATTGGATCAAGCATCCGAAATTATTACACAACTATTAACATGGCGGCTGGATCGGCATGACGCACTGCTTGCCATTGGCGGTGGGGTTGTTGGGGATTTAACTGGTTTTGTAGCCGCTGTTTATTTGCGAGGTATTGCGGTCATTCAAGTGCCAACCACGCTTTTAGCTCAAGTCGATGCAGCCATTGGCGGAAAAACAGGGGTTAATCATGCGCTGGGCAAAAACTTAATTGGCGCTTTTCATCAACCACTTGTGACATATTGCGATGTTGAAACAGTGAACAGCTTGCCTCTGCGGCATATTCAATCTGGCTTAGCAGAAGTTATTAAATACGGCGTGATTATGGATGCTGAATTTTTTGACTGGCTATTGGATAAATCGGATACTTTAAATGCAGTGTCCGATGCCAAGATTTGGATGCATATTGTTCAGAAATCTGCACGGCATAAAGTAGCGGTTGTAAGTGCGGATGAAAAAGAGGCCAATCGGCGTATGATTTTAAATTTTGGTCACACAATAGGGCATGCGATTGAGGTTGCTGGGGACTATCAGCAGTATTTGCATGGCGAGGCTATTGCCCTTGGTATGCTAGCTGAAACACGCCTTGCGATTCAATTAGGACTGTGTTCAGAAGCGGTGTATACACAGTTACACACACTTATTCAGCGCATTGGGTTGCCTACAGTTCTAAGCGTGTCTAAAACAGGGCTTATAGATACTATGCGCTTAGATAAAAAAGTTATACGCGACCAGTTGCGATTTGTATTGCCGACAAAAATTGGGGATGTTACAATTATACCTGTTTCCGAGTCTGATATTCAAAAGACATTAGATGGTCTTTAACGATCTAATTAATTAAAAACTTAATGAAATATAAATAAAGCATGAAAAAAATTTTAGTCATTCACGGACCCAATTTGAATCAACTAGGCATGCGTGAGCCCGGTATTTATGGAACCGATACTTTAGATAGTATTAATAAAAGTTTACAAACAATTGCCAATGACTATTCTATTTCACTAACCATTATGCAGTCCAATCACGAAGGGGGCATTGTGGATGCTATTCAGGTTCATGCACACGATCACATGGGTTTAGTTATTAATCCAGCGGCATTTACGCATACAAGCATTGCCATTCGGGATGCCATAGCATCAGTGTCCATACCAACAGTAGAGGTTCATTTGTCTAATATTTATACTCGAGAATCGTTTCGGCATCATTCATATATGAGTTCAGTGTGTATTGGCCAGATCGCTGGCTTGGGGGCTTACGGGTATGAGGCGGCATTGCGGTACTTGTGTGCTCGAGATTGATGGGCTTTCGGTTCAATTTGAGGTAAACCAAACCAATTTAACCGTTATTCGCGAATTATCATTGTCTATTCCAGATAATACAGTTATGGGATTGGTGGGTGAGTCTGGATCAGGAAAAAGTGTTACGGCTTTATCTATCTTGGGTTTATTGCCTCAAAACGGGCGAATTCAATCCGGAACAATTGCATGGCAGGGTACAGAAATACAGGCGTTTTCAGATGCGCAATACAAAAAGATTCGCGGGTGTGATATTGGCTTAGTATTTCAAAACCCCCTATCGTCGCTAAATCCGGTGTTTAGTATTCAAGATCAGTTTGTTGAAACATTGCGGTTGCAGTTTGGGCATACGAAAGTACAGGCGATAAACGAAGCCGCGTACTGGTTGGATCGGGTCGGCATTCCAGATGCCAATAAACGGCTTCGGGATTACCCCCATCAGTTTTCATTGGGTATGTGCCAGCGTATTATGATTGCCTTAACACTGGCGATGAAGCCTAAGTTACTAATAGCCGATGAGCCAACGGCATCGTTGGATGTCACAATTCAGGCGCAGATTCTTGAGCTACTACAGGCTTTGCGATCAGAATTGGGAATGTCTGTGTTGCTAATCTCTCATGATTTGGGCGTTATCGCGCAACAGTGTGATACAGTGGCTGTCATGTATTTAGGAGAATTGGTTGAATGTGCATCGGCGAGTGCTCTATTTTCCAATCCCAAACACCCGTACACCCAAGCGTTGTTAGCGGCGATTCCCATTCCAGATCCCCATGCCCCCAAACCACAACGATTAATGGGTGAGCTTCCGAGTTTATACAATCGTCCGAAGGGATGTGCGTTTCATACGCGGTGTCCACAGGTTATGCCGCAATGCAAAGCCAAGCGCCCCGTTTTGCATAATTCAGGGTGTCATGGCGTTGCTTGTTGGTTGCACCCAGAAGAACTTTGAAACGGATAGCCTAGCCCCAGTGGATAAAGTTTGTTAAACTAACGATTATATGGAAAATAAAACCAGCAAACGTATTTTACTTATTGGTTCAGGTGGTCGAGAACACGCCATCGCATTGGCATTATCGCGGTCACCACGACTTGATAAATTGTATGTATCGCCAGGTAATCCCGGTACGCAAACCATTGGTGAATCGGTTGAACTGTCAATGGCTAACAATTTTGATGCGGTTGTTGCATTTGTTAAACAGCATGCGATTGACATAACAATTGTGGGGCCTGAGCAGCCCCTAGTTGATGGTATTGTGGATCGGTTTCTTGCTGAAGACTTGGTCATTATTGGGCCATCTAAGGACGCTGCTCAATTGGAAGGGTCTAAATCTTTTGCTAAATCATTTATGAAAAAATATAATATTCCAACAGCTAATTACGCCGTGTTTGATGATCACAATTCGGCTAAGCATTATGTTCAAGAGCAGGGCTGTCCAATTGTAATTAAGGCAGACGGGTTAGCCTCTGGCAAAGGGGTAGTGGTCGCGCATGATGAGCATATAGCTATGGGGGCATTAGAATCAATATTTGTTCATAATAAATTTTCATCAAACCGTGTGGTTATTGAGACATTTTTAGAAGGTGTTGAAGCTTCCTTAATGGCATTTGTAGATGGGAATCACATTGTTCATATGGTATCCGCTCAAGATCACAAGCCTATTTATGATGGAGATAAAGGGCCAAATACAGGGGGTATGGGATGTTTTTCACCTTCAATGGCCCTGAACCCCTTGGTTGAATCGTATGTTTTAGAGTCTATTGTGAACCCGACGCTATATGGCATTCAATCGGAAGGCATGGACTTTCGAGGAATTCTATATTTTGGCTTGATGATACAGCCAAACAATCGCGCCAGTGTTGTAGAGTACAATACGCGATTTGGCGATCCGGAAGCTCAAGTGGTTTTAAATCGATTGGATACAGACTTAATCACAATTTGTGAGGCTATCCATGAACGGACTTTGCATGATTTAGATATTCGATGGGATGTAAAGCAAGCGGTATGTGTTGTGCTGACATCGAGTGGTTATCCCAATCATTATGATGTAGGCGTTCCTATTCATGGCACTGAAATTTTTGAAACAACGGATTCATATACCCTTATTCATGCAGGTACACGTATGAATGGCGATACATTGGTAACTAATGGGGGGCGTGTCTTGGGTGTTTTAGCTAAGTCATGGGATATTTCATCGGCGGCTGAATTGGCTTATAATGCCATTACCCATATTCAATATAGCGGGATGTATTACCGGAAAGACATTGGACTTCAACCGAAAGCACTTTAAGGCCCGTTTCGTATTTGCTGGGTCTCCAGACTTTGCGGTGCCCACGCTCTCAGCGCTTTTTGATGCGCATGAGAATCAGTGTTTGGGTGTGTTTACACAGCCAGAAAAGCCAACAGGACGGGGGCAAACAATGCGCGCAACGGCGGTCCACACGTATGTAAAAGATCGAGGCACGCGCGTGCCTTTGTTTCATCCCCAAACACCGAATGAATTTGAATTAGCGATACAAGAACTAAGGCCGGACATTATTATTGTGGTGGCTTACGGCATGTTGATTCCTAAAGTGATTGTGGATCAGTACTGTTGTATTAATGTGCATCCATCATTGTTGCCTAAATACCGAGGTGCTACACCCATTCAAGCTGCGTTATTAAATCAGGATTCAGTATCCGGGGTAAGTTTGATTCATATGAACGAACGTATGGATGCGGGCGATGTTTTATTAACAGAATCAAGGCCAATTCGAGTGGCCAGCACAGCCGGTGAGTTGCACGCTGAGTATGCTCATTTGGGGGCTCACTTGTGTTTGTGTTATTTATATAACCGGGAATCCATTGTTCCAATACCTCAAAATAACGGCATAGCTACCTATTGTAAAAAGATTCAATCGATAGATGCATGTTTGAAACCAGAGCATACGATTAAAGAGAAGTTGGCTCGTATACAGGCATTTTCTCCCAAACCAGGCGCTTATATTATTCAAAACGATAAACGCATTAAAATTTTACGGGCGCAGTTAATGAATAATGCATTAGAGCCCTTAGAAATTCAAGTAGAAGGCAAACAAAAAATGGCGTATGCTCATTATTTAGCGGGCAATCCCCCGGTTGTGATTTAACTGTGTTAGCCAAGCGAATAATCGCGTGTTTAGATATTGATAATGGCCGCGTGGTTAAAGGTGTCAATTTTGTGGGTATTCGCGATGCCGGAGACCCTGTTGCGCTTGCCAAACGCTATGATGCACAAGGTGTGGACGAGTTGGTTTTTTTAGACATTACAGCCAGTTCGGATGATCGCGATCTGTTAATTGACTGTGTTTCACAGGTGGCGGATTGTGTATTTATTCCGCTAACGGTTGGGGGCGGCATCCGTACCGTGGCCGATATGCGTGCGGTTTTATGCGCGGGTGCTGATAAAGTAGCCATGAATTCAGCTGCTATTCGCAATCCAAATTTAATTACCAAAGGGGCTGCTCAATTTGGATCTCAGTGCATGGTTGTAGCGATTGACGTCAAGCAGCAGGCATCGGGGGAGTGGATAGTCTATACCCATGGGGGGCGCCGAGCCACAGCGTTAACGGCCCTGGACTGGGCCGTGGAAGCGGTTGCGCGCGGCGCGGGTGAATTGTTGATTACATCGATGGATCATGACGGCACAAAATCTGGCTATGCTCAAGACTTAATGGCTCAGATTCGTGCCCGAGTGCGCGTGCCCATTATTGCCTCAGGTGGAGCAGGAACTGCCCAGCATGTGGCGGATGTGTTGCCGCATTGTGATGCCGCGCTATTGGCATCGCTACTGCACGATCAAATTTTAACGGTTCAAGATATTAAACAGACGGTGGACGCCGCCGGACTACCGGTTCGGCACGTGGCTTGATTGATAGTTTAAACAGGAAAAAAAATGCAACAATGGACCAGACCACAGGCGCTGGTATCCCGCATAATTAATGTCGCATAATATATATTATGTAACAAATACAAGAATTCACAGGGGTGAACCCAATATCGTGAGTAGTCCAATGTAGGGTGTTTGGTTTATAATAGTATGTATTGTGATACAGGTTTGGTTTTGGCAATGAAATACTCCATCGCTTGGTTGTCTGAGTATGTCAGCATTCACGTACCGCCCGAAGCGTTAGCGGATCGCTTATGTATGGCTGGGTTTGAAGTAGAAAGCCTTGTGAGTATTGGAGAATCCTTGCGCGGTATTACTACCGGGAAAATAATAGATATTCAACCACATCCGCAAGCAGATCGATTGGTTATTACTCAAATCTCAACCGGTGATGCCACCCATCAAATTGTAACGGGCGCGACTAATATTGCTGTTGATAATATTGTTCCGGTAAGTTTGCCCGGTGCTGTTTTAGCCAATGGTACCTGCATTCAAGCACAGCCGTTGCGCGGTATTGATTCGTATGGTATGTTGTGTTCAGAAGTTGAATTGGGGGTAAGTGATTCGGCATCAGGTATTTGGATTTTACCAGAAGACACCCCAATAGGTATTGATTTTATTGCATATGCCAGCCTAACCGATACGCTATTAGATATTAGTATTTTGCCCAATCGTGGCGATGCGTTATCCATTATTGGCTTGGCACGTGAAATTGCAACAATAACCCAAGAAACAGTGCACTACCCTATTGTGGAGCAACCAGTGGGATCGGGTACAGATGTATCGCTTTTAGTTGACATCAAATCGAACCATTGCACGGCTTATCAAGCAAGCAGTTTGTCAGTATGGGTTGGTCCATCGCCAATTTGGATGCAACGAAGATTAACACTGTGTGATATTAAACCGATTAACAACGTTGTAGATATTACCAATTACGTTTTATTAGAAATGGGTCAGCCAATGCATGCATTTGATGCTCAACAGCTAAAGTCTAAAGAAATAGAAGTTCGGCAAGCCAATCATCACGAATCCATAACGTTGCTCGACGGACAATCTATTCAGTTAACACAGGATGATATGGTTATTTCGACCGATCAGTCACCCATTGCTTTGGCGGGTGTTATGGGCGGTGTAACAAGCAGCATTCAGCCAACTACAACGCAAATAGTCTTGGAGTCAGCCCAATTTCAACCCACCCCGATTCGCCGAACAGCCAAGCGGTATAATTGCCGAACGGATAGTGCGATTCGATTTGAAAAATCCATTGATCCATGTGCGTATACCCGCGCAACAGACCGTGCCATTGGCTTGTTAATCGCGCATGCGTCTGCTTTATACAAATCAACAGTGACTCAGGCTACTTCTACATATATGCCGCGAATAATAGCGTGGTCAAGTGCCGATATTAATGCCATATTGGGTACTGAGTTGCCACAAGTGCTTATGATACAGTATTTGGAATCCTTAGGGTTTTCTGTCACTGAAAGCACCGCTAGTGTACCCAGTTGGCGCCATGCCGATGTTACTGGATTGCCTGATTTAGCCGAAGAAATTGTTCGATGCTATGGAATTGATCAAATTGAAAATACGCCATTGCGAATTGTTGGTCCAATGGGTGAAAACCCAAACCATGCCGTGGATACATTAAAAAATCAATGGGCTAATCTGGGGTTTAGCGAAGCTGTTTGCATGCCAATGATTGCGCAGTCTGATTGTGATCACGTGGGGATTGATCCAGAATTTCGGGTGTGTGTTCAAAACCCAATTTCTAGTGAGGAGTCGGTGATGCAACCGCATGGTTTGCCCGCGTTGTTGCGTGTTGCCGCCCATAATTGGCACCATCAGCAACAGCATATTCGACTGTTTGAGTGCACAACAGTATTTAAACGTACAGCGTCTGGATACCATGAAGCCTCAATCTGTCATGGAATCATGCTTGGAAGTGTTGATTTTTTTGAGCTCAAGCGCATGTTAACTTCGGTATGCCCAGCATTGAATTATCAAGTATTTGCAGAGCCGCCTACGTATTTTCACCCTGGCCAATCGGCATGTTTAACTGGGCCCACAACAGGTGAATGTGGCATTGTCCATCCGCGTGTGGCTCATGCGTATGATTTGCCGGTTGTAGCGTACTGGTCGTTTGCATTGCCAATTCAAACTACGCCACCCGTTTATCAGCCATTTTCACGCTATCCCAGTAGTACGCGTGATATTGCACTGGTCATACCTAAAACAACGCAGTATGCCGATTTGGTTACGAGTATTCAGTCGCTAGGTATATCAGATTTAGCAAGCGTATCGTTATTTGATTATTTTGAATCAACTGAAAAACTGGGGCATTCTGTTAAAAGTTTGGGGTTGTCATTAACCTATCAATCGCATAAAAAAACATTAGAAGATGGGCGTATTAATCGTATGCATGACCGTATTATTCAGCACTTATTAGATCAATTTCCAAAGGCTTGCATTCGAGAATGACTGTTTTTAACACACCGATGCTTCGTCAATATAAGCGCATTAAGGACCAGCATCCAGATACAGTGTTATTGTTTCGATTGGGTGACTTTTATGAGTTGTTTGATGCCGATGCGAGAACAGTTTCAGCGTTGCTATCCTTAACATTAACGGGTCGTGGCAAAGCAGAAAACCGTATTGATATGTGTGGTATGCCCTACCATGCGGCTGATAAGTACATTAAGCAGCTAGTCGATCATGGATATAAAGTTGCTATATGTGAGCAAACAGAAGCTTCGGATGAAACACCGGGCTTAACCGAGCGCGGGGTTGTTCAAGTCATTACACCCGGTACCGCTTTTGAGGAATCCAAAAATCAGCACAATTTTTTAATTAGCCTGTGTCAAGTCAACAAGAAAATAAGCTATAGTTTAGCCGACGTTGGAACTGGGGGCAGCTGTTATTGTGGTACTTTAGATACTGCATCAGAGATCCCCAATTTAGTGGCTCGATACCAAGCAAAAGAAATTGTAGTGGATGATACAGTACACATTGATACACCCTTGCCTCACTGTATTATTACCCAGCGTACTAGCGTATCAGAGACACAAATTAATTCCGTTATTTCTCGGGTTTTTGGGAATAATTATTGCGAACGGTTTGGGCTAGAATCGGATCAATTAGCGAGTATCGCGCTGCTAATGCGTTACATTTACGATACTCAATATGCTGACGCAGCGCATATTACACGCATTCAACGTCAATATCCCGAAGATACATTAATTATGGATTATGCAACTCTAAATACGTTGGGGCTGGTTGATCATCAGCAGCCCGACAGCTTGTTTAAGCATATGAATCGAACAAAAACACGAATGGGTGCTCGGTATTTGCAGCAACGCATGATGATGCCGTACCGGTCACCCCAGGCAATGAATACCCAATGGAATAGTAGTCAAGCGCTAATAAGCGCCCCGAAAGACTTGCAAACATTGCGTAAATCTTTACAGAGCGTGGGTGATTTAAATCGGTTGGCTACAAAGATCATCCAACGCACACAAAATCCGCGCGATTGTATTGCGTTAGCTGAAACGTTAACCGCTATTTCTAATATAGCAACGGTGATGGATAGTAATGATACTCAGTTAGAAAATGCAAAACAGGCTATTCAACAAGCCCAGACAACGTGGCTAGCATCGGTGGTTCAGAGTATTCAAACAACACTGGCCAGTGAACCTCCGGTTCACATCAAACAAGGCAATAGCATTGCTACGGGTTGTGATGCAGACTTAGATACACTAATGAATTCCTTTGAATCCATTCGGATATGGATCAATAATTTGGAAGCTGTTGAACGAAAAGCCACCGGGATTCAAACATTGAAAGTTGGCTATAACAAAGTATTTGGGTACTATATTGAATGCTCAAAGCGTGCAACAATACCCGATCATTATATTCGGAAACAAACATTAACAAATGCTGAGCGATATATCACAGCTGAGTTAAAAGAAAATGAGACAGTTTTACTAACGGGTCAAGAGCAGCAAATTGAACGCGAACGATTTGTTTATAACCAATTACTGGATGCACTGGTCCCACATAGTGCCAGCATGCAGGCCCTTGCTCAAGTCATTGCTCAGGTGGATGTTATTCAAAGTTTGGCAACGTTAGCCTATGAATATGGGTATGTTCGCCCGCAAGTATTGGCGGAGCCGGTTATTCATTTAAGTGATAGTTACCACCCTATTTTAGCGCGTCAATCGGATATGACGTTTATTTCCAATAGCCTAACCTTATCAAAAGATTCGGGAGATTTAGGTTTGATTACGGGTCCTAACATGGCCGGGAAATCAACGATTATGCGTCAAGTCGCGCTTTGTGTCGTAATGGCTCAAATGGGTGGCTTTGTTCCAGCATCTGGCTTTCAGTTTGGGCCGATAGATCATTTATTTACGCGTATTGGAGCCATGGATAATTTATATGCAGGACACAGTACATTTATGGTTGAAATGCTTGAAAGCGCCGCTATTCTAAATCAAGCCACTGAGCATAGTTTGATTTTGTTAGATGAAATTGGCCGCGGAACAGCAACGTATGATGGCTTAAGTTTAGCGGCATCAATGACCCACTATATTCACAATACAATTGGCGCTCGGACACTATTTGCGACACACTATCATGAATTAGTAGAATTAACCCAAGAATTGCATCGAGTATGCTGCTATAAAATGGGCATCGTTGAATCCGATGCATCCATTACGTTTACGTATCAGTTG
The DNA here is from genome assembly GCA_002433595.1 of bacterium UBP8_UBA6595. GTDB lineage: Bacteria > Margulisbacteria > Marinamargulisbacteria > UBA6595 > UBA6595 > UBA6595. The sequence continues at coordinate 13,681 of DJIL01000001.1, forward strand.
ACGCAGGGGTATGCTAATCGGAGTTATGGCATTCATGTGGCCAAAATGGCTGGGGTTCCGAACGCTGTTATTCATCACGCACAGGAAATTATGGCGTCGTTAACCCAGAAAGACTGATGAAAGTTGTGACTATGAATATTTGTGATATTAAATTAATTCAACCCAGTATTATCAAGGACCCTCGGGGCTTCTTTTATGAGAACTATCATAAAGAAAAGCTGGAAAAGCAAGGGCTTCACATTCAAATAAAACAAGAAAACATGTCCCGCTCATCTCAAGGAACATTGCGGGGGTTACATTACCAATTTGCACCGTATGAACAGGCTAAGTGGGTACACGTGACGCATGGCCATATTTTTGATGTAGCGGTAGATATTCGGCCGGAATCGAGCACGTACGGGCAATGGGTTGGCGTTCATCTGTCGGATGAAAACAGACAGGTTCTTGTAATTCCAGAAGGCTTCGCTCATGGATTTTATGTGTTGAGTCCTACCGCAGATGTCGTGTATAAATGCAGCGAGCTGTATCACCCAGAATCGGAGGGAGCCATTCGATGGAATGATCCCACTTTGAATATTCAGTGGCCATTGCTAGATGGTCCGGTTCAGGTATCGTATAAAGATAGAGTCGCCGATTTTTTTCACCCATGATTGCTATTTCAGTTATTATTGGCACCTATAATCAGGGGCACTTGCTGCGAAAAGTACTGGGCGGTTATACGCAGCAGACACTGCCTAGTGATCAGTTCGAAATTATTGTTGCGGACTCAAGCTCTACCGATGACACCGCCGCTATTGTGGCTGACTTTTCAATGCTGCCAATTCAATATCATTGTATTGATAACCAAGGAAAGGCCTATGCGCGCAATTATGCAGTGAAACAAGCCGTGGGTCAGTACTTACTTATTACCGATGCTGATATGATTCCCGCGGAACAGTGTATTGAGGCCCATGTGCGCGCGCATGAAGCAACACAAACCCCAACATGCTTTGAAGGTGCCGCTTTTAATTTAAAAACACTGGATTGGCCATTAAAGTTTTCAGGTATGACCCCCCAAATTGGCAAGGTCTTACGGAAAAAAAAGCCGTTGGGTTGGTATTATTTCTTAACGGGCAACGTATCTATTCCGACGCATTTATTTAATCATGTTAATGGGTTTTCCATAGACTTTACAGGCTATGGATGGGAAGATTTAGAATTGGGGTACCGGTTACATCAATTAAAAATCCCCTTAATGTATTTACCGGAATCCATCAATTATCATTATCATATTATTCACACGGTATCTGAATTGTCTCGCTATGAGGAAAAAGGCCGGTCGGCTTGTATTTTTTTATCAAAACACCCCGAATTGAAATGGTTTTTGGGGTTTCATCCGATAACAATGGCAATAGCTAAGCGAATTTCACTAACGAGTTGTTGGTATCATTGGGCAACACAGTATGCCCATTCGGGGCGGTTTCAGTGGCAAAAGCGACTGGGCAGTTGGTTTTTAACAGAGTATCATTATCGGATTGGGGCGTTGGGTGATGGCCAAACAGTTTTGTAAAAAGTGTAATGCATCAGTAACTGATGCCGATGCACTTGTGAATAACTTAGAATTTAGATGCCCAACATGCAACGAACAACTGGTTTATTTTGGTCAAGAAATTGTTAAGTTATCCCCGCAGATGTTTAAAAAAAATGAGAATAGCCACTTTATTCCCACACAAACGCACGGTAGTATTGAATTATCTGATAAAACAGACTATAAATTGGATTCAATATATTTAAGCATTCAAGTAGCGCTTAAAAATACACCAAATGATATTAAAACGTTGTTGGATTTGGGTCAATTTTATTCCGCTAAGCAGCACGATGATTTGGCTATTGAAACGTATCAATTAATTATTGAAATTAATCCTAAAACAATAGTGGCATACAAACGATTAGCTACAGTATATGCGGCTAAAAAAGCCTATTTATCCGCATTAAATTGCTTGAAGGAAGTGGCTCAATTGGCCCCTACTGATACGCTAGTTTTTTATAATTTAGCAATTGCCTTTATGCATTGCCAAGATCTTGAAAATGCAAAGAAATCGTTAGAGCATGCTAGAAAAACATACCCATCGGTAGAAGAAAAAAAATTATTAGATGACTTATATGCAATAATAAATAATTAATAAAACCCTGGAAATGGGGTTGGTTTTTTGGATTGTATGCCGGAATTGGATGGTATGCTGGAAGGATTAGGCGATAATGAGTGCGTTGGTTTAGTATCTGATGCATTCTTTACCAACGCGGCATAGTCGTTTTTGTACGCCGACTTTAGTGTAAGAGACCGCGTATAGCGATGCAACGGAATTGAAATTCGGCTACCAATATACCAATCATTTTGATTGCCGGTGGTGTACTGAATCCCAACATCCCAAACACTATTATTGCGCAAGCGACGGCCAGTCGAGATTTGCAACTGAGACGCTTGTGTCAGGGTATTTTCAAATTTGGTATAAGCAACAGAATACAATCGTCGATTTTTTTCTCCATTGACACTGTACGTCCAATAGCTTGCAACAGCATCAAGGCCTGTATGATTAACAATGTTGGTATATTCAAATAAACGAGTTACGGCCATACCATTAACTACAGAATCGCCGATGATGCCAAAAACATACCCCGTTTCATGATCTGTTTTTGCATGAATAATAGACCGATAGCCGACATAGTAATCAAAGAGATTACGATAACGACTCGTCGCTTGCAGGGCATAGGATTCCAATTCTTTTTCGTTTATTGCTGTTTCTGTTTCAGAATGACGATCCACAAGCCAGGAATGCTTTAATGGAGACGTATCGGATTTAAACACACTAGCTGTGAGTGACAGGGGTTGCGTGCCGCGGAGCCATCGAGTATTAACATGGCCGCCTACACCTAATTTTTCAGACAGCTCATACTCTTCAGGTAGGCCTAAATTTCCCCAGAGTCCAGCGGAATGACTAAAAGCTTGGCCAAATTGGGGAGAAAATTTACCGACTAATACCTTGCGATTATGGGGACCATAATTGACATATAATTCTTTAACATACAAGCCATGATCTTTAAACAATACCGTGTTTGAGTAATTGTCATGATAATAGCGCAAATTATGTATAGGCTCAAAAGCAAGTTGGGACTGAATAGATAATAAGGGCTCTAATTGTAATTGAATACTAGATTCTAGGAATGCATAGCCAACGAGTGTCTTTTGGTCTTTAGAAAATGACCCAATATCTTGACGAACTTCTGCTTTTGGGAATGAAACATTTAGCGTAACTGTTTGACTGGAATAGATGCCGCTACTAAATAAAAAAATAGCGCTTAATAATATATAAATCATAGAACCTCCCGGTTTTAAATTAGCCTAAACTAAGAATACCATACTTTGTTAATTTAAAGAAAAATCACGCAGTACACAACGCCATGTTTGTGTTAAGCAATCGTGAATACGGTTACTGGGTAAGCCACAATTAATAATAAAGCTGGAATGGGGGCGATTGTTTCGATACGCTGGCTGTTTGGGGGGTTGCTTAAGATAATAAGTGATTTTAGTTAAATCAAAATTATACAAAATAGTTCCATGAAACAATAAAGCATACCTAAGCCGTCGTTGGGCATTTCCAGAGAATTTATGCATACCGAGCGTTAAATCAGTATGACCCCGTACCGATACACTTGGTAAATCATGACGCAAACTATCGGCCATAGTTTGCATAACAAACGCATTGGTACTGCCAATGGTTTTAAATTGATCATGGGCTAGAATAGGCATAATTAACGAATAGCTCAAGCACCCAGGACCTTGTAACACAGTGCCCCCGCCGCTGCTACGGCGCAAAACGGGCACTGAATCAGCCTGACAGCGTGATGCATACACATCATCTTCAATAGAGCCAGAACGACCCAGCACAACCCCATAGGTGGAGGACGACCAAAACCGGAGGATACCCGCTTGATTTGGGTCTTTATCCAGTGCAACTAAGTAAGCATTATCTTGGTCTAAATGAGCTTGAATGCAGTCCGCCCCATCCGCCATAATACGAATTGGCATTAGCAAAAATGAATGGGATCCGATTCTAGACTATACTTGCCTTTATCTTTAATTTCAATGGGGTAATTGGAATCAAAACAGGCGGTACAAAATGAACGGCTATCCAGACCATCAATGGCTGATAACATACCCGATTTAGACAAAAACCCTAGACTGTCAGCACCAATGTATTCACAAATCTCATCCACTGTTTTATGGTTCGCAATAAGCTGGGAGTCTTCGGGCGTATCAATACCAAAATGACACGGTGCAATTACGGGTGGTGATGATATTAATACGTGAATTTTTTTAACTCCCGCACGCCGCAAGGCAACAATTCGCCGTTTGGCGGTTGTTCCACGAACCAGTGAATCATCCACAACTATAATTGATTTTCCTTTAAGAATAGCCGAAATTGGATTAAGCTTAATTCGAACCGAAAAGTTTCGTACACTTTGAGTCGGCTGAATAAATGTTCGCCCAATGTAATGATTTCGGGTTATTCCAAATTCAAACGGAATACCGGATGCTTCCGAATACCCCAAGGCAGCGCTGTTTCCGGAGTCCGGAATGGCAATAACTAAATCAGCTTTTCGAGGAAATTCTTTGGCTAAAGCACGACCAAATGCTTTACGCACTTTATGTACACTTTGGTCATACACAATACTATCGGGGCGTGCAAAATAAACATGCTCAAATACACACTGTTTGGGCATGCTAATCGTACTGTATTGAATGGATTGGATACCAGACTCTGTAATTAAAACGCATTCACCCGGGCGAATCTCTCGTTCATAGCTAGCACCAATTAGGTCTAGGGCACAGGTTTCAGAGGCCAATACCCAAGCATCATCTTTTTTACCCAATACCAAGGGCCGAAACCCATGCGGGTCTCGAACACCAAACAAACAGGTCTCGTTCATGCCGACTAATGAAAAGGCCCCTTCAATTTTGCTGAGCGCTTGAATTAATCGCTCCGATAGTTCCATATCTTTAAGCTTGGCCATAATGTGCAATAAAACCTCAGTATCTACCGTTGATTGAAAGAGAGCCCCTTCTTTTTTTAATAGTGTATGCAAATGCCCCGCATTGGTTAAATTTCCATTATGGGCAATGGCCAGTTTTCCTTGACCGGTTTTGGCATACAAGGGCTGAATGTTATGGGCATGCGATGAACCCGTTGTTGAATACCGTACATGACCAATAGCCGCTGAACCTTTTAGTGATTCTAATCGATTAGAATCAAATACTTCGCCCACTAAACCCATGTCTTTAACGACGTAAAACTCTCCGTTGTCGGATGAAATAATTCCAGCACTTTCTTGACCCCGATGTTGTAAGGCATACAACCCCAGATAACATAATTCAGAAGCTTCTAGATGACCAAAAACACCAAAAACACCGCATTCATCTTTCATTTTTACTTAAAACCCCTTGAATAAATGATGAGAATAATGGATGTGGCCGATTGGGTCTTGATTTAAACTCCGGATGAAACTGACACGCTAAGTACCAAGGATGATCGGGTATTTCAATAATCTCTACTAAATCGCGCGCTTTATTTTCACCAACAATACGCAGCCCCGCAGATTCAAACACATCTCGGTACACGTTATTAAATTCATAGCGGTGCCGATGCCGCTCAGATACGATCGGCTGCTGATAGGCTTGGTGCGCGAGGCTGTTTGTGACTAAGTGGCAGTCATAGGCGCCCAAACGCATGCTACCGCCTTTATCAACTTGATTTTCTTGATCTTCCATAAGGTCAATGACTAATTTGTCGTCACCACTAAATTCACGGCTATTGGCATTGGGCCATTTTAGCACATGCTGAGCAAATTCAATAACAGCAACATGCATGCCTAGACATAAGCCAAAATAAGGGATTTTTTTCTCACGCGCGTAACGCGCAGCTCGAATTTTACCCGCCAACCCACGGTCGCCAAATCCACCTGGAACCAAGATCCCATCAATGGCATTGAAATGTGCGTCTAAATCATTTGTTTTTTCTAATTCATCCGCATGAATCCATTTGATTTTGACGGTACAATTATGCGCCATAGTTGCATGCTTTAGGGCTTCAACTACACTAATATAAGCGTCACTCAGTGCCGTGTATTTACCCACTAGAGCAATAGTTAGTGTTTGATTGGGGACGGATTTTGAGAGTTTAACAAATTTAGCCCAATCACTAAGATCGACAGCAACTGGCTCCCAGCCAAACTTCTTGGCGACGACCCCGTCTAAATTTTCTTTAGCTAATACAAAGGGAACTTCATATAAACTAGGTACATCATGAGCCGATATAACCGCATTTTCATCAACATCACAAAACAAAGCAATTTTCTTTTTGACGCTGGCATCTAAAGGAAGTTCAGCTCGGCAGACAATAGCATCCGGATAAATACCAATTTCACGCAATTCTTTAACACTATGTTGTGTAGGCTTTGTTTTCAACTCACCAGCCGCTTGTATATGTGGAACGAGTGTCATATGAATATGAAAACAATTGGACCGATTATTATATTGAAACTGGCGAATGGCTTCTAAAAAAGCCATGCTTTCCATGTCGCCAATGGTTCCCCCTATTTCGGTTAATACAACATCATAGTGTGTGCCATCTAGTACATTGAGCAACCGCCGTTGAATTTCATTGGTAACGTGCGGAATAATTTGAACAGTATTGCCTAAAAAATCTCCCCGACGTTCTTTTGATAATACATCCCAATACACCATACCCGATGTTACAGAGCTCAGACGCGACACATTTTGATCCATGAATCGTTCGTAATGACCTAAATCAAGGTCTGTCTCTCCCCCATCTTCGGTTACAAACACTTCCCCATGTTGATAGGGGCTCATGGTTCCTGGATCCACATTGAGGTAAGGATCAAACTTTTGAATAGCAACGGAGAGTCCCCGTCGCTTTAACAAAAGACCAAGTGATGCAATTGTAATCCCTTTTCCAATGGAGGATACGACGCCTCCCGTGATAAAAATAAATACAGTATTACTCACTCAGACGTTGGTTGGTCATGGCTTGTTTGTACCATTTATTCATTTTAGCAATAGTGGACACTTTGATGTCTTTGGGACAAGCAGCTTCGCATAAATATTCATTGGAACAGTTACCAAATCCATTAGTTTTCATTTGATCCACCATGTCTACAACACGTGCGGCAGCTTCAGTACTACCTTGGGGCAGGCTACCTAAATGAACAACTTTAGCACTGGTGAACAACATCGCTGATGCATTGGGGCAGGCGGCTACACAAGCACTACAACCAATGCAAGACGCGGCGTCCATGGCTTGGTCGGCTAAATCTTTTTTGACTAAAATTTGATTGGCTTCAGGCGCACTACCTGTTTTTACAGATATATAGCCACCGGATTCAATAATTCGATCCAATGCCGAGCGATTAACTACCAGATCTTTAACAACCGGAAGTGCTTTAGCTCGAAATGGTTCAATAACAATGACATCCCCGGATTTAAAATGACGCATGTGCAATTGACACAAGGTTGTCTTTTTTTCACCCCCATGGGCCTTTCCATTAACCATGGCACCACAACTACCACAAATCCCTTCGCGACAATCGTGCTCAAATGCAACCGGATCATCACCCGATAGCGTAAGCTTTTCGTTTAACACATCAAGCATTTCAAGAAACGATGCATTAATATCGATGTGTTCTAAATCATAAGTTACAAACGCACCAGCGGTAGCGACATTTTTTTGTCGCCATATTCGTAATGTTAAATCCAATGTTTTACCCATGACTATTTATAACTCCTTGTTGACAATGGCGCATTTGGAAACTCAAGGTCTTCTTTATGCAATACTTCTTCACCTGTTTTTGTATCCAATTCCCATGCGGCAACGTATTTGAAATTACTATCATCTCGAACGGCCTCGCCCTCTTCGCTTTGGTATTCTTCACGGAAGTGCCCCCCGCAGGACTCATTTCGGTGCAATGCGTCCTTAATTTTTAATTTTGAAAACTCAAAGAAATCAGCTACGCGACCGGCTTTTTCAAGACTTTGATTTAATGTATCTGCGGAACCCGGTACATTAACGCGTGACCAGAACTCTTTTTCTAAGTGCGTCACAGCAGACAATGCTTCTTCTAATCCAGGTTTAGTCCGCGACATTCCACATTTATCCCACATAATTAGACCCAGCTCTCGATGGAAATAATCAACGGTTTTATCTCCTTTAATGGATAAAAGCGTTTCAATTCGAGACTTACAGGCTTGAATCGCAGTTGAGAACTCAGGGTTATCCGTAGTAATGGGCACTAAATCTGTGCGCGCTAGATAATCCGGCACGGTATATGGCGCAACAAAATACCCATCGGATAAACCTTGCATTAATGCACTGGCTCCCAAGCGATTAGCCCCGTGGTCGGAGAAGTTTGCTTCACCCAACACATGCAACCCGGGGATTGTAGTCATTAAATTATAATCAACCCAAAGGCCGCCCATTGTATAATGCACGGCCGGGTAAATCATCATGGGTTGCGTATACGGATCTTCACCAGTAATACGCTCATAGATTTCAAATAAGTTGCCATAGCGTTGTTCAATCGCTAAACGACCATCGCGTTTAATGGCATCTGCAAAGTCTAAATATACCGCCAATCCGGTTGCCCCTACGCCTAATCCTTCATCACAAACATATTTTGCATTTCGAGAGGCCAGGTCTCTCGGTACTAAGTTACCAAAACTGGGGTATCGTTCCTCTAAATAGTAGGAGCGTTCAGATTCCGCAATATCATTGGGATGGCGCTTATCATTTTTATCTTTGGGAACCCAAACACGCCCATCGTTTCGCAAACTTTCACTCATTAATGTTAATTTAGATTGATAGTCTCCTTTAACAGGAATACAGGTTGGGTGAATCTGTGTAAAACAGGGGTTTGCGAAAAAAGCCCCTTTTTTATGCGCGCGCCACGTTGCTGTTACATTGCAGCCCTTGGCATTTGTTGATAGAAAGAAAACATTACTGTAACCGCCGGTGGCTAAAATTACAGTTTCAGCTGAGTGAGCCTCGATCTCTCCTGTTTCTAAGTGCCGCGTGATGATGCCACGGGCTTTTCCATCAACTAATACAAGATCCAGCAGTTCTGTTTTAGTGTGCAGTCGAATACGCTTGCGATGCACCTCTTTCATCATGGCTGAATAAGCTCCCAACAACAACTGCTGGCCGGTTTGACCTTTGGCATAAAATGTTCGAGACACTTGCGCGCCACCAAAAGAACGATTGGCTAAATGCCCCCCGTATTCTCGAGCAAAGGGTACCCCTTGGGCCACACATTGATCAATAATATTAACGCTGTTTTGGGCCAATCGATACACATTGGATTCTCGTGATCTAAAGTCACCGCCTTTAATTGTATCGTGAAATAATCGGTAAACGCTGTCGCCATCATTGCAGTAATTTTTCGCAGCGTTAATTCCACCTTGGGCAGCAATACTGTGCGCACGACGGGGACTATCTTGAAAACAAAAAACATCAACGGAGTAGCCCATTTCTGCAAATGATGCGGCTGCGGATGCGCCTGCAAGCCCAGTCCCAACAATAATAACTCGGTACTTTCGGCGATTGCTAGGGTTAATAAGTTTTAGATTAAACCGATGCTCGTCCCATTGTTTTTCAATATCACCAGACGGTACTTTAGAATTTAATTTATGAGACATAACAACATCCTATTGCATTAATATATGAAAAATAAAACGGAATACTCGCGAAAAGCACAGCCACTAAAACACCTAAGCCACGGCTTAAGTGTTTAATGATTGGTGTATATTGAGGGTGATGGTATCCCAACGTTTGAACCACACTTTGAATGCCATGGGACAAATGAAACCCCAGTGAGAAGACACCGAGAACATACAACCCTACTCGAAATGGATTTGCAAATGCATTGTAGACCAGCCCATATAAACCCAAGGATTCTCCCGCGACCATACTCTTAGACCCAAAGTGATCTTGCAATACAAAATCATTAATATGAAAGGCTAAAAACAACAGCAATAAGGTGCCTGTGTACGGCATCAATCGTGTGGCGATACTGCGATTTGAAGTATCAACGGTTTGATACTGATGATCACGCGCTTTTCGGTTTTGGCGGACAAGCGCTACTGTAAGACCAATATGTGCAAAGAAAACAGAGGCTAGCCCTGCCTCAATAAATCGCAAACCAATGCCGGTTGAATGCATCAATTCAGGGAAGAAATTGAAGTAATCGGGGCCCAAAAATAGTAAAAGATTGGCCGATAAATGAAACATGACAAATAAAACTAAGGCAAGACCACTGATCGCAACCAGCTGTTTTTTGCCAATTTGAGATTGTATATAGCGTTTGATCATTTGACTTGAACGAGCTCCTGACATTTTAAATACGTTTCTTTAACCAACTGAGCCGACTGATTTAACGCTTCTTGTTGCTCCTTTGTTAAAGAAATTGTGACAATATCAACTAAACCTGCGGCACCAAGCCGAACAGGCACACCACAATAAATATCGCGAATACCGTATTCCCCATTCAATTTAACGCAGGCTGGTAATAACCGGTTGGTATCCAATGCTATAGCCTCAACCATCGCAACTGCAGATGCAGAAGGCGCGTAGTAAGCACTGCCTGTTTTTAAAAGCTGTACAATTTCGGCCCCACCGGTTTGAGTTCGTTTATTAATGGCTTCAATTGTATCAATTGGCAGTAGCTCCGTAATGGGCACCCCGTTTACAGTTGAATATTGGGGGACAGGAACCATAGAGTCGCCATGCCCGCCCAAAACCATAGCCCGTACATCTTGAACGGAACATTCTAGGGCTTCAGCAATAAAACACGCATAGCGCGAGGAGTCTAAAACACCGGCCATTCCAATAACTCGATTGGTATCCCCGACGCGATCCGCGGCTAACTGAGTCATAACATCCAATGGATTGGTAACCATAACAATAATAGCGCTTGGAGAATGCGCAATAATTTGATCCACAATACTTAATACAATTTTTGCATTAGTAGCCAGTAAGTCATCGCGAGACATTCCCGGCTTTCTGGCAATACCGGCAGTGATTAAAACAATATCTGAATTGGCTGTGTGGGCATAATCAGTTGTACCTACAATGTGAGTACCAAACCCTTCAGTTGCACCCGACTGCATCATATCGAGTGCTTTACCCGCCGCTAAGCCTTCAACAACATCAATTAAACAAATGGATCCCAATTGCTTTTCCAATAACCGCTGTGCTGCTGTGGCCCCTACATGCCCGGCCCCCACGACTGTTATTTTCTTTTGATTCATTGCATTCTCCTTCTACATGATTAAATAAATAAGTTTAAAATTTTTACTATTTTAAAATTGTAGCACAATGAGAGACTCAAATAAAATGAATTTAATTGAGCGCATTGTGTGGCAATGGCAGAAGCGAATGAATAACTATGAATAATAACGGTGCCTAGGGGCTAGTATGTATCCTCAGCGGCATCATCAAGCATGGCGGTGGAATCAAGTTTGCCTAACTCTAAATCCATAGCGGTATTCAAAGAATCTAGCATGAGTTCAAATTCATCGTGATCAAACAATGAATCATAATCATGGTGCTCGTTAAAAAAATCGTGTATAGGCATAGTCCCCTCCTTCACATAATTTCAATACTAAATAAACGGATTATTACTACATATAAGTTATCGTTTAATTAAAAAATAAATGTGCATGGGTACTAAAATCCAGCATTAATTACGTGACCGCTCGGCAACTCAATAGCGCTTAAGTCGCCACCGTAGACAGCGCCGGTATCTATATTGATTTTATCGGGCTGAATATGCACATGAGCCACGCGTGAATGACCATGGACAATAATCTTATCTAAACCGGTGGGTTGATTTAAAAATTCATCGCGGATCCATAATAAGTCACTGGCGTGTTGGCGGTGCATCGGAATAGAGGGTTTAATGCCAGCATGAACAAATATATACGCTTCGGTTTCATAATAAAGCTGTAAATCATTAAAGAAATGAGTATGCTGAGACCAGAGAGCCTCCATTGATCCGTAGCTAAGCAATGTTGCGTCACCGCCATTTTTTAACCAAACCTGCAGGCGTTTGGTGCTTGTAGCGGCTTGCTCAAGTAGCGCTTCATGATTTCCTTTTAAAAATATACAGTGCGTGCGTGTTGATAAATCACATAAAAACGAAACAACCAACTGACTGTGGGGGCCTCGATCAATATAATCCCCTAAAAAGATTAAGGTGTCGCATGATTTTGGTTGTAATTTATGTATTAAACTACGAAGTTTATTGATTTCACCATGAATGTCACCGATCGCAAATGTTCGCATAGATTAAATGTAAATGTCTATAATGTAATTCAAATTATATAGTTGATATTCGTATCTAAGTCGTTAGTAGGAATATAGTTAGTAGGAATATAGTGAAATATTTGAGTGTTTTATTTCAGTATTTATTCTAGCATATTTAAATCATGCGATATAAATCATGCTATACTATTGTTTTTGGAATAAAAAAATGGGTATAAAAACAGGCAGACTATTTAGAAAGAAGTTGTTTTGGAACGTTCTGATTCTTTTAACTGTAGCATCGCTCGTATTCACATACATGAGTGTTAAGCCTCTGGTTAGCAAAATCACGCTGCCTATTTCGCTCAATCGGTCCATGGCATTAGATCAGGCGAATGAACTCACTAAGTCTTTAGGGATTGGCCCCAATAATTATCAGCAAACGGCTGTTTTTCGCTCCAATAAACGTGACATTCAGTATGTTGACTGGCAAGTTAGTGTTAACAACCATACAATTAAACACACCCCCTATGAACCGTTTTGGTGGGAAATCCGCCATTTAGATCGTCAAACTCAGCACGAGCTTCGAATTTACTTGCGTGCCAATGGGGAGTTGTATGGATTTAGTGAGCGCAATCCAGCAGAAGCCCTACATTTAAAATCAAGGGTGCCGGATGCGGGGACGGTATCCAAGCAATTAACACAAAATTGGGGGGTTGATTTAAGTCACATGCAGTGGCAAGGCTGCGGGGATACCCCAAAGACCCGGTACACCTGTCGGTATCAATACAACCAGTCAGCCAGCGGGTATCATCAGCAAATTGAGCTTGTTGTATCCGTGAAAAACACGACAATTGCTGGGTTTCATTACCGATTGGTTATACCGGACCAATTTCTTGATCAGTATCAACTAGCAACGAAAACACATCAGTTAATTTCGCTTATTGGCCGCGTGGGGTTTGGTCTGTTTTATGGCGTTATTGGTTGTTTTTTCGGGCTTGCTTTTTTGATTAAACGCGGCTATTTAATTTGGAAAAAACCAATTGTAATGGGCGTATTTCTTTCTGCATTATTAGGGGTGTCGAATTTAAACTTAATGCCCATACGCTTGCATACATACAATCCATTAATTTCACACGCAACATTTTTAATCGAGCTGGCTACCCAATATATTGGGTCATTTGTTTTTTGGTTGATTTTGTTTTCATTGGCGTTAATGGTTGCGGAAAGCTTAACTCGAAAAGCATTTGAAAACCGGATTCAATTGTGGCAATTATTATCATCACGAGTGGTTAGTAGCCCATCGGTATTTGGCCGCATTATGGGGGGGTATTTACTGGGCATTTTGATTATTGGCTATACGTGTGCATTTAACCAACTACTAGCGCCGATACTTTCAGGCTGGACCCCATCGAACTTGCTTATTCATCAGTCCATATTAAGTAGCTATTTTCCAGGTATTAGCCCAATTATACATAGTATTGGAAGTAGTCTTTGGCAAGAGTGCTTATTTCGGGCAATTCCGTTAGCTGGCGCTGCATTACTGGGTAAGCGACTGGGCTACAAAAAACTTTGGATTGGCAGTGCTTTGTTGGCTCAAGCTTTTATCTATTCGGCATTTCATGGCATTTACACTACGGCTAGTATCCCCGCCTATATGTATACGGTAAAGCTGGTAGTGCCGGCGTTACTATTGGGCGGTGTGTATTTAAGGTTTGGGTTGCTACCGATTGTTATCGCACAATTTATCTATAGCATTAGCCTATACAGTGTCCCATTGTTTACAGTCATTGATCAGCACACACTAATTAATCAAATAATAATTATCTTGGGAGCGGCTTCCCCTATCTTATATGCGATTGCAATGCGCTTAAAGCAGGGGGATTTTTCACCCATTACAGACGCTGTTTTGAATAAAGCTTGGCAGCCAAGTGGCAAGACAATTTATCGGAGACTGCGGCCGATTGAAGCCTTTAGCTATTTCAAAACAGGCAAATTATACGCGATTGGGTTTTTTAGCATTCTTGGCGTAGGCATTTGGTTAACAACAACCCCATTTACAGCCAATTCTCCATCAGTGAGTATGGATAGGCAGTTGGTTAGCAGCCGTGTGCAGGCGATCTTGCAATCGCAAAATATTGAATGGCAATCAGAATGGAAATTGCTAATGAGCATGCGTCAATCACCCGGACTTCTCAATCAATTTTTAATGGAGCATGCATTGGATGCCCATGCGTTTCGGCACTATACGGCAGCTCCATATTGGCGGGTACGCGTTGTGGAGACTCGGGATCAGCTACGGGATTTGTACGCAATTAGTTTGGGCGCCAATGGTGAATTGGTACGATTTAAACGGATGACTACTCCAGAAGCATTTGGTGGTGCTAGCCATTCGACGTTGATTAAAGAAAGCATTCGAGACTTTGGCTACACGGATAAGCATCCGTTTGGGGTTGCAAAGCGGGCAACCAAAATTAAAGGCGACACCCAGCATTACCAATATGTGTTAGACCATACGAATGTTCAGAAGCCCTTTAATCGAGCCTCATTGGTGTTGAATATTGCAAATAATCACATTATTGATACCTTTCAATTGTTAAAAATGCCCAAACAGTGGGTGTATAAAGCCAAAACAAATGCCTCAATTCGGTCACAATTACTCAGTATTTTAAAGCTGATTTACTACAGTGCCATTTTTGCCGTATTTATTTTTAGTATTTACAGTTGGCAGCATCATTATTTTAGTTATCGAGTATTTTATAGCTTTTTAGCCGGCTTGCTAATGCTTAACACCATCATGCATGTTAATCAGTATCCAGAATTTTTATTTCAAATGATTAACGGTAAAAGCTGGTCCTATCAGTTGGTTTTGATGAATGCTAAAGCCGGTATTTTTATTATTATTGAATCCATTGTATTGTCAGTTATTGCTGGGTTTATTCACCATGGGTCGTTTCGTCGATTAGAAATGTGTTTGTCTCATCGTGTGTTATTGTGTGGAGGCGTTACCTTTATCGCATTGGGATTGTTGTCATTTGCTTATTATATTCAACCCAATACCTTTGTTTGGGCGGATTATAGTGCCATTAATACGTATTCAACAGTAGTAGCGGCGATAGTATCCCCCATTCGGCATTATATTATTATTAGCTTAACAATTTTTATGACACTCTATGTCTATGATCGATTGTCTCGCTTATTTCATTGGCATTGGAGTGTACGGCCAATTATTATTTTTATTACGGGGTTTATTTTGGGCATGACTCAGCTACCGAATGAACTGGCGCATGGAATTATTATGGCCATACTTATGGGTATTAGTTTGTTGATTGTTACCAAATTGGTTATTCGAAAGCATTTGCCATTTATTCCCCTAATAACTGGGTTTTTCTCCACAATTTATACGCTAAAGCAAGGGCTGTACCAACCCTTTTCTGGTGCTTTGACGCTGTATTTAATATCGGCAGTTTTAATTTTCTCGCTTAGCTTGTTTTGGTACCTATGGCTTGTTATTACCAACTGGAAAACGCATGCAATTCGGTGATATAGTATAGAGTATGAAACAAAACCTGTGGGTCTCGTATGCTTTAATTCTTTTGTTTGTGACCGCTGTTGGTGTTTCAAGCATTCAAAACTATCAGTCTGAAGTTAAATCGCGCACTACCCGACCAACGTGGAAAGGCACCCCCAGTGTGGGTGTATTGGTTATTAACGGCCCGATCTCATACAACTATTCGAGCACAAGCTTTTATTCACAAACGATTGATCAGGTTATTAAAAACTTAGAGCAGTTGCGCAGCAATTCGGCGATTAAAAGCCTGGTTGTTCGCATTAACAGCCCGGGTGGAACGGTGGGTGCGTCTCAAGAACTATACGAAGCGATTCTTTCATTTAAATCCCAAAATAAAATACCGGTTACTGTGTCCGTTGCGGATGTGTGCGCATCGGGTGGCTATTGGGTTGCGCTAGCTGGTGATACTATTTTTGCTAATTCAGGGAGTCTGGTTGGGAGCATTGGGGTTATTATGCAAGGATTCGACTTCACCGATGTTCCAGATAAATACGGCATTAATACACGAACCTACAAATCTGGAAAGTACAAAGACTTGTTATCCAGTTGGCGAGACCCAACAGTTGCAGAAAACCAGCTAATTCAAGGACTGATTGACGATGTACATGCGCAATTTAAAGCGTATGTGCAACAACGACGAAACTTGTCATCCAAGCAGGTTAATGCATTGGCTATGGGTCAAGTGTTTTCGGGTCGGCAAGCCTTAAATAACGGGCTTATTGATGCAATTGGTAGCTTTGAAACAGCGGTTAAGCATAGTAAAGAAATCGCCGGTTTGGATGAGTCTGCGCCACTCGTTTATGCGCGGGATCAATCAGTAAGCGATTGGTTTGATAAACTTTCATTGAAATTTTCGGGCGTTTCTCCTATGCAATGGGCGTTTCCAAAAATGCTTGAGCTGCAATAACGATGCCGCAGGCATTGACGACAGTTAGTCGTATTTTGGAATCCCCTATAACCTATATTCGACAGTATGATTTTCAATTGTCGTGGGGGCATGCGGGTTATGTTGTTTTTTTGATCAGTGTGGCCAGTCAAGCCAATCGTCCATTTTCAAGTATCGGCATGTGGGGCGCGCGCATTGGCTTGGGGTGCATTGGATGGTTGGTAGGATTGGCTATTATTAGCGCCATGGTGGACTTTTGGGCTCAGTATTTGGGGTATCGCTCAAAACTAAAACCAGTATATGCGTCCTTGGGCCTTATTGTATGGCCATTGATTCTGTATTTGCCTATTCACTTAATTCACCCCACGGCATGGAGCTGGGTATCCCCAGTAATTCACGTTTATATTGGTGTTCAGGCTTGTCAAGTTATTCGGCATCACTATCAGTTATCCACACTCAAGGCGGTTTGGCTTATGGCTTTGCCCGGGGTGAGTGCGTTTATTGCACTGGGCCTGGCTATTGTGTTCGTGATTCGATCATTTGCCTAATGCGTATTGGGATTGGGGTTGATATTCATCGATTTGAACCCAATCGTTCGTTAATCTTAGGCGGCGTTACCGTTCCTTATACTCAGGGGTTAGCAGGCCATAGTGATGCGGATGTATTGACCCATGCGGTTATGGATGCCATTTTAGGGGCCTTGGGGCTTGGCAATATCGGCACCCATTTTCCTGATACAGACGCCCGGTATAAAAACGCCAATAGCGTGTATTTGCTGGATCAGGTTGTTGCATTAATGCGTGACCAGGCGTATAGCATTAATAACTTAGACGCCACTATTTTATGCCAATCCCCTAAATTAAACCCCCATATTCCCACAATGTGTACAACCTTGGCCAAGCATTTAGACTGTGATTCTAAATTAGTAAATATTAAAGCTACAACGGGTGAAAGCCTTGGGTTTATTGGCCGTAAAGAAGGGATCTGTGTTCAATGCGTGGTGTTATTGACGGTCGGTGATTAGTGAGTAAATGATCCTGTATGCAGGGTGAATTGACCGCTTGAGCACTCGGCTACATAATGCTTCAATGCAAATTGAACGGAAGAAAACGCAATTAAATCCCACGGGATATCCGTCAATTTAAAAAATTGTGCCGCTTGTGTTTCAATGCCTGGATCTAAGTGCATTGAATCCAGTGTTGCTAAATATAATAAATAGACTTGCCCAACATGGGGTAAATTATAGATACAATAAAGTTGTCGAATTGTGGGTTCAATGCCGGCCTCTTCTTTGGCTTCTCGGAGTGCACCGGCTTCCACAGTCTCATTATTTTCCATAAACCCAGACGGAATAGTCCATAAGCCCAATCGGGGTTCAATAGCGCGTTGACACAATAAAATTGTATCACGAAATATTGGCAATACTCCTGTAATAATTTTGGGGTTTTCATAATCAATAAATCCACAAACTGTGCAAACAGAGCGCTCATAGGTATCGTGTTCAGGAATGCCGGTACGCATGCTTGAACCGCAGTGCTTACAAAACATTACCGGGTGCCCACGCCTTGGGCGGCGGAAATGCCCGACTGACAGGCCCCTTCAATGGATGGAAAAGTGGTCCAGTCACCCGCAAAAATACAACTCGGATCGGTTGACAATTTAGCGCGAACTTCAGGCAGACTATGCGCTAATCCGATGTGATGAATCCATGCCCAGTGCTTCGTGCATGTGTATGCCCCTAATTCATCTTTAATTGCATCGGCAGATACGGTGTCGGTGCCATAAGTGGTGGCCATAATTAAATGACGATGGTCAGCCGTGTATTCGGGGGCGACTTGTGTGGGGATCGCAACATGATGGCACTGATTACCGCTTGGGAACAAGGTTAACGGGCCAAATGTATCGGGGACTGTATCCGTTAGAAAATAATGGGTGGATACTGGTAATGCACGGGATGCTGGGGCTAATTCTGGAAATAATTCACAGGCGTGATGGTGTGCGGTTGCAATCACAATAATTGGGGATGAAAACAAGCCCGATGGCGTTTCTGCATGCCAGTACCCATGGGTCTTTTTAATGGCGGCTACAGGGGTGTTTAGGCGTAGCGTGTCTGGGAGTAACTGGCTGGCTAATCGCTGAGAAATTTCCCCCATGCCCCCACTCGGAATGGCGACTCCGCCTCGTAAAAATAATGATAAATAGTATTGAAACAAATGAGCCGGGGCTTGCAGCTCAGGGTCTAAGAACACACTGGCAAAAAATGGGCGTAAAAATTGCTGTTCCACGGTTGATGAATATTGCCTAAGATGCACGTCAGTGGATAGGGACTGATTCGATTGTGAATGTCGAAAACCAGCGGCAGTATCCCGCAGTAATTGCCAGTAATCCCCTGGGGTTAACGGCAATTTTTCGCCAATTCCAGAACTAAAGGGTGGCCCAAACCATTGGGTTTTTTCGCCGTGAATAATGGCTGTTTTTGGGTAGGCCTTCCAGTTAATGTTTAAGGGCTTAACAAGGGTGCGAGCCGTTGGATATGCCGGTAAAAAAACTTGAAATCCGTGATCACAGATAGCCCCATTAATAGTATCGGATTGAACACGCCCACCGACGCATTGACTAGCTTCAAGAACGTGAACCCTCAATCCTTTTTGTTGACAGGCTTGCGCGCAAACAAGACCGGAAAGCCCTGCGCCTACAACGAGAACATCGGCAGTGCTCATGGCTATGAAATAAGTTGATACAATAAAAAGGCGTTGGCAATACTTAAGCTAAGAGAGGGCACCATTTGAATTAACGTGTGGGAATGCTTAATGTGAACGATAAATGCAGATAGCATTAGCACCAATAGAATAACGCTTGCGCTTCCAACGAGTGGCGTACTTCCAATTAATAAAAATGTTGCGGCTGTGCATTTTAATATTCCCATGCTATCGCGAAACCAATGCGGAAATTTGTACGTTTTAAATTCTTGAACAATATTATCGTAGCGCACAATCCACACAAAAAGTATAGACACGGCAATAACAATTCGAATTACATCAAAAAAAATAGGGGTAATAACATTTGGAATCACGATAAAAAACTATCACGCATCTGGCTTTAATGTCAACCCATGAAAAAGGCCATGTTTAATGGTTTAGTTGTGGGGGTATTGGTTTAAGTAGTGCGCGGAAAAACAATTCAGAGTAAAGGAAACAGGGTGTTGGTAAAAAGGAGTATCTTATGAACGTGGAGCAATTTCATTACCATGATAAAACGGGCTGGGTACAACCGTTGTGCCGGCAAGAAACTGTTGACTGGGCGTTAGTATTTGGGGCTAAAAAGCTTGTAGAAACCCCTTCGCTCATGGCGGAATTAAACGATTCCTTCCCAAATGCTGTTATATTAGTGTCATCCACATCCGGTGAAATACATGGCAACCAAACCTATGATAATAGTTTATCGGTGAGTGCGGTTACATTTAAAAAAACACAGATTAAAAGTGTTCAAGTGAACCTTAATGATTTTGATAATAATTTTTTAGCCGGACAATCGTTAGCTAAAACTCTGAATAACGATAACTTGTGTCATTTATTTTTGATTTCAGATGGGGTTGTCACCAATGCCACTGAATTACTAGAGGGTATGTATACGATTATTCCAAAAACAGTCGTTGTAACTGGCGGGTTATCCGGTGATGGGGCTGATTTCAATGAGTCGGTTCTGGGGATTAATGGCAATTATAAGTCGCACCAGGCCTGTATGATTGGGTTTTATGGCGATTCATTAAAAATTGGTTATGGATCCCGCGGGGGATGGCGGCCATTTGGACCCAAGCGTTCAATCACCCGTTCATCGGATAATATATTATACGAATTAGATAAACAAGCGGCTTTGGATTTGTACAAAACGTATACTCAGGACCAAGCATTGGACTTGCCAGCCTCTGGCCTTTTGTTTCCCCTGTCAGTGCATAACGCAACCCGTGATCACCCGCCGCTAGTTCGTACAGTTGTCGGTATTGATGAAGCGTCGAACTCATTAATTTTTGCTGGCGACATTCCAGAAGGTACAGTGGCCCAGATGATGCATGCTACAACAGATGATTTGATTGGAGGGGCTATTGAAGCAGCTGAATCGGCCATGTGTATGAATGCAGAGCCTGAGTTTATTATTTTGGTTAGTTGTGTGGGTAGAAAGTTAATTATGGGTCAACAAGCAGATGAAGAAATTGAAGAAATCGCAAGTGTTTTCAATCAATCCAATAGCGCCATATCGGGATTTTATTCCTATGGAGAAATCGGCCCATTTGCGAATCAAGTGCCGGCCACTAGCTTGCTGCATAATCAAACCATGACAATTACCGCTATGCGAGAAGTATAGTCATGAAACTAACCAACCGGTTGTTGTTGCGACTGATAAAAAAACACTTGCCAATGTCCGAGTCGTTTAATCAATTGCCGTCCCCTATTCAGTCTTTTGTAGAAGCTTGTGATACCGCCTTTAATGATCTTATGGCACATCGTTCGCGTGCAGAACATTCACTATCGTTGGTGTCTACGGAGCTATTGGATAAAAATGAATTAATTGAATCGAATAAAAAAAACATTGAAAATTTGCTATTAAACATATTGCCACAAGATATTAGTGAACGCGTGCTAAATGGCGAAACATCGATTGCAGATGCCATTCCAAAAGCCCATGTTATGTTTGCTGATATTTCTGGGTTTACAACATTAACGGAACAAATGGGGACTCAGACCGTTGTTGGGTTTTTAAATGATGTATTTTGTCTATTTGATGATATTGCCTTGCAATACAATGCACAAAAAATTAAAACAATTGGGGATTGCTATATGGTTGTCTCTGGCATTCATAACCATGAACATCAAGCTTTAGAACCGCTTATTGACCTGTCACGGGCACTTATTCAAGGGTTTTTAAAAAAAGCACAGGACTACTCGATTCAATCAGAATTAAAAGTGGGGATTCATTCGGGCCCGATTATCGCTGGCTTGATTGGAAAAACTGTGTTTAATTATGATGTGTGGGGCGACACCGTTAATATTGCCAGTCGTATGGAATCGTACGGTGCTGGCAATACGATTCATATTACGGAGCATAGTTATAATCAATTATGCGAATCCTATCAAGTGTTATTTAAAAAAAACAGGGGCTTAAATATAATAGAAATGCCAAATTTAGTGGGGTATTTATATTCGGTTAATGTGTCAAATTAGGGAGCTATTTTATGATACGAATTAAATTTTTTGGTGTTCGGGGGTCATTGCCTATTTCGGGGGATTCGTATTGTCGGTATGGGGGTAAAACAACATGCTTGCAAATTACATTAGATAATGGGTATAGCCTTATTGTTGATGCTGGCACTGGAATTGTCGATTTGGGAGATCAAATCATTAATAAGACAGACCCTCTTTTTATTTACTTTACGCATTTTCATTGGGATCATATACAAGGCCTTCCATTTTTCAAGCCCTTATACATTCCCAATCAAGTGATTCATTTTATTGCAAACCAACCCGTGGGCTGGAATCAAAACATTGTCTCTCAAATGAATGGCAAGCAGTTTCCAGTGTGCTTTGATCAACTGCCCAGCGATTGTTTGTTTCATCAATTTAAATCGTCTACATTAGAATTGCCCCCGTCAATGAATATGACCGCAATGGCGGCGAATCATCCCGGTGGTTACACAATTTACAAACTAACCGTGGATAAACAATCCATCGCAATTTGTACAGATAATGAACTATTGGCTACAGGCCCAGCGAATCAATCAATGCAAGACTTCGCGCAGCAATTTAATAACTGTGATGTACTAATTCACGACTGTCAGTATTTGCCGGAAGAAATGGCATCCAAATCCGGTTGGGGCCATAGTGAGTATCGATCCGTCTGCGATTTAGCCGCAATGGCCAATATTAAGCAGCTTGTCCTAACCCATCATGACCCCTGTCGTACAGATCAAGATATTGACGAAATACGGGAGCGAATTAATTTCTATATTAAAGAAAAGAACTATTCATTTTCAATTACCATGGCATACGAAGGCTTAAAATTGCATGTTGTTTAATTAAACAAATAAATCGTCAAGTGGCAGTAGCTATAGTAGTGGCTATAAATGATGGCGAGTGGCTATAAATGATGGCGAGTGGCTATAAATGATGGCGCAATTGCAAAAAATCATGCCAAGGATGCCCCTTTTTATTGATTAATTTTAGTTGGGCATCTAACTGTAATTGATACGACAAAATTCGTTTATTTTGAATTAGCTGCGTGCTTTCGTGGCTGCTAAATAATTCTTGATAATCGTTACTAAGCGTATCGTAGGTACTGCGTGTAATAGTAATCGTGTTGGGGTTCGCACTATCAACCATGTGATGCGCTAGATCTACCGTTTGACCCCAGACATCGTAGTGCAACAACTGGTTCCCCATGACGCCTAATACGGCAGAACCAGTATGAATACCCGATTTAAATGCAACAGAGCCAAACTGCTCTGTGCGCTGGCTTTGAAGGCAATCAAATAATGCATACGCGGTGTGAAGCGCCTGAATAGCATCGGTTTGAATCGTGTCGCTAGACGTACTGATTAATAGATAGGAAGGGCCACGGGTTCTGACTTTTTGCATAGGATACTTTTCGATAATTTGATCAAATTGATAAAACAAATTATTTAAAAATCGGATCAGGGTTTCAGCCCCAACACGTTCTGATATTTGTTTAAAATTATCAAGCTTAATAACCATAACATGAATATTAGGCAATGCATCAGCCACGGGATCCTCGCCAGTTAATAGGCGTTTAATTAACTGTGGGGGTAATGAATCCAATAGCATGGACTCTATTTTTTTATCATGTGCGTGAATTTGCTGATCTTTCTCTTCCAATTCTTTTGAAATAAGTGTGAGTGAATGGCGCATTTTTTCACGTTGATTGAATAAATCCTCAATAAATACTTGGCAAGCATTTACAAACCCTTGCAATGGATAGGGCGCGTCTTGAATAGCGTGTATATTTAAATGCTTTTTTAATAACCGTTGAATTCTTGAATTCACTTTGCGCATTTAGGACTCTCGAATTGCAATTAAGGTTAGCGTTTGATTATGCAAATGGCTTTTTTTATTTTGTTGATTTAAATGCCCTGGGTTGATCTGACCATACGAATAAAACCCGGCCATTGAATAGGCTGAATGATTCAAGCATGTGTATACATCGTGTACTTCATCGGTAATTTGATCATCAAGCAGTAATTTTCGGGCAACACAACTGACCATAATTACAAGGTCGGGTGAGTGCTTGGCTAGGGCCTCGGCAGCCTGTAACGCACCCGTTAGTAAATCATCCGCTGTGGCGTGCATAATTTGTGTGGAAGACCCTTCGGGCATGTTACCCGCAAATACTAACGACTGGTTATGAGTGTCCACCCCTACCACCGTTCGAATTACTGCCGTACTGTTACTGGTGTATACCTTTAATGGAAATAATAGTCCAGAAGATGGCAATTCCTTTGCCTGTTCATTCAAGTAGGACTTATAGAAGTCAATCGCGGGTTTGTGATCAAACTCATAAACTGTATTTTTTGTGGATAACGTTATTTTTTTTCTGGGGCCTAAGGGTATCCAACCGGATTGAGCGGCATGGTTAATCTGGATGAATGGCCCATAAAACCCAATAATAACAGCCTGGTTGCTGTGATTATTCCCATTCAAACCCACAATTGTTTCATTAAAACTAGCGCCATCCCCGGCTAGCCCCCCGGAAATAGTAATGTGATCCAGCAGGACAGATTCTAGTCCTTGAATTAAATCCGAACCATTAGTGACGATACCATCTGAAAATAGAAGCACATGAGAGAGCTCTTTTTGATTCAGCGATTGGGCCAAATCCTGGCCCGCATTAAAGCTACTGGTGTAGTTGTTTAAATCCACTTGGACACCCGTGACCGACGTTTTCTCAAAAGTAATGGCTGTTACCGATAGCGTATGCTCATACGCCTGACTGTCATGAATCTCACCGGCGGTTGATACCGATGCAAGGACTGCATTGGGAAAACTTTTACAAATTACTTGGTTGTGTGAGTCTGCTTTGACTAACTTTTTATCGCCAAACACAAGTACCAAATCCACATCAGCATTCAAAGGGAGTGGTTCAGACCAGCCATTTTTTCGATAATACTGGAATTGTTGAACATGCATAGAGACTCCTTATTGTTGAATAGACCTACTGCCTCATAATGCCCCGAACCGGATAATTTCAAACACACTGTGGTTATTTTTCAATAGTTTTTTCAAATTGATTTTTAATATATATTATAAAAAACTATTAGAATGGGCTGTTTCCCGTGAACTATTGGCTACTGCGGCTCAAAAATCGTATACTAATCGTATATTATATATAAAATAGTATGAATCAAAATATGAATCAAAATTCGAATATAAAACTAGAGGCATTACCCTACTCCTATAAAACGATTAATCGTTTGGGGGTATCTTCTGATGCGCGGGCCGAATTGGGTGTGTATATTAGTGATTCGGCCAAGCATTTACAGGCCGTACCAGCTGAGGATATTCTTTGTTTAATTGTTCGTGAGGGATCCGTGATTCCATTTGATTTTAGAGTACCCATTTACACTGTGAGTGTGGCCTGGTTTAATCGAATTAAGCAAACCAAGCACGCTCAAGGTATTTTGGCTATTATCCGCAAACCAACGTGGCGTCTAACCGCTGAGTATCGCTACTGGGTTGTGTGTGATACAGTCCAAAACCCAGGTAATTTGGGCGCTATTATTCGCTCAGTATCTGCATTTTTACCCAATGCAATACTGGCGTGTTGTGGCGGCGGGTCGGATGCGTTTCATCCAGATTGTGTGCGCGCCAGTGCGGGGCTTGTGCATGGGCAACCGGTCGTGAATTTAGCGGATAATAGTCTTCCATTGGATCGACTATGGTACGCCTTGGACCCACGCGGGACGCATGCGTTAAATAGCCTAAAGCAAGAAAAAAAGCTGGGTATTATATTGGGTTCTGAAGGTCACGGAATTCGAGAGTCGCTGCACCAGCACTGTCAGCCGGTACCAATTCGAATTCCAACAAGGCCACATGTCGAGTCTTTAAATGTTGCGGTTACCGCAGGTATTATAGCCGCGCATCTATCACC
>DJIL01000001.1:39989-48426 GCA_002433595.1 bacterium UBP8_UBA6595
AAAGGTATACAAATTAAATCAACTATGATAAAACTATAAGGTGATTTTTAATTACGAAAAACTAAACAATTTAGCCACCCATGAGGCAAGCAAGTATCAAGGTACGGAACCCTATCCGTATAGTCAATTCGACAACTTTGCAGAGCCGGAAGCGGCCAACGCAGCATTGGCTGCATTTCCATCGCCAGAATCTATAAGTTTTTATAAATACGATAACCCACTAGAAAAAAAATTAGGTATGGACCGTTTATCGGCATTGCCCGGTCCAATTGTCTCTATTTTACAAGAACTAAATAGTGCCCAATTTCTGAATTTTTTAGAAACACTCACCGGAATAGAGGGCCTCATTTCTGATCCATATTATCGAGGGGGTGGGATTCATCAATCTCAGCGTGGTGGAAAGCTAGATATTCATATTGATTTTAATATTCATCCAAAACTAAACTTGCATCGACGATTAAACGGTATTTTATATTTAAATAAAGATTGGGAAGACGCCTATGGCGGTTTTTTTGATATTTGGGATGGGCATCAAGATGCCAATAACAAACATATTCTTAGTAAAAAAATGGCAAGTATAGCGCCTATATTCAACCGATTTGTTTTGTTTAATACATCGGAGCGATCGTATCATGGGTTCCCCGACCCTATTCAATGCCCGGAAGATAGAACGCGGAAATCAATTGCTGTTTATTATTATACAGCTGCAGAATCCACAGGTTCATTGAATGCTCACTCCACGACATTTATTGGTCGACCGGATGATCCCAAAGACACTGAGCTAGAAGCCCTTCGAGAAAAACGCAATCGCGGTCGGCTTTCCAGCAATATATAAACGTTTAATTATCTAGGCGTTTTATTAAGGACGCTACCCATCAGTGGCTGCGTTAAAAACAACCCGTTAGCTTGAAGTCCTTTGCGCTTCCTATTGGTCTCGAATCGAAACTTTGGATCGGTTTTTAAAAAACAATCGAATGGGTATACCTTCAAGATCAAAGGCCTCTCGAAACCGTTTCTCCAAAAATCGTTGGTATTGTGGCGATACCAATTGCTTATTGTTTACAAAAAATATAAAGGTTGGAGGACTTGCATTGACTTGTGTGGCATAGAAAATACGCAAGGGCTGCCCCGTTTTGGACGGCGGTTGGCTATGGTCAACGACTGAACGAATAAACTCATTGAGCCGTGCTGTTTGAATGCGTTGCTGACTCAATAGTGTTAATTCTGGAATTTTTGAAAAAATATTGTGATGATTATGGCCCAACTTTGCAGATCCAAAAATAAATGGGTAATACTGTAACGCTGGCATTGCCCATCTCGCTTTTTTAATTAAGGCGCGACGATTGGCATCACTACGTTCCAGCAAATCCCACTTGTTTACAAAAATAATAATGGCCTTAGCAGACTCCATTGCCATACTTAATAAGCGCTTATCATGATCGGTTAAAAACGGGTCAGCCTCTAAAACCATGACAACAGCATCAACATCACTCATGGCTGATGTAGAACGAACAACCGAATAATACTCAATATCATCTGTAATTTTTGATTTTCTTCGCATACCTGCCGTATCAACTAGCACAAATGATTGATCCTGAAATTGAAAGGGTACACGAATAGAGTCTCGGGTAGTACCTGCCTTGTTATCAACCAATACTCGATCATCATTTAAAATAGTGTTTACTAACGATGACTTGCCCACATTGGGCCGACCAATAAACGCAATACTGTGGCTGTCCACTGGGTCTTGCTCAATAGCCGTTTCTTCGTCTGAATATAATTGTGCACAAACGGCATCTAAGACATCAGCAAATCCAGTGCCATGCGCACCCGATACTGGATAAATACCCTCAAAGCCCAATCGGTAAAATTCTGGATACCCTTGGTGCACGCGGGTATCATCAACTTTGTTCACCAATACATAGACCGGTCGTTTCACTTGGTGTAAATAACGTGCAATGAGCTGATCATGCGTTTGAATGCCGGCTTGATAGTCTACCACAAATAAGATTGCGCTGGCCTGATCAATGGCGTGCTTAACCCTAGATTCAATCGCCGATTGCAAATAAATATCGCTGGAATTAGTCAAAAACACGCCCCCACTATCGACCAAAGTTATTGCATGCGATTGCCAGGATAACGGGTACATGGCAATATCGCGAGTAACACCCGCTTCATCCGATGTAATGGCGCGCTGCTTTTTTAGTAAGCGATTGATAATGGTCGATTTGCCTACATTTGGCCTCCCCATAATAAGGACTTGGGGGTCTCGTTTATGCATAGGCTAACTCAACTAAAGCGGCATGTGGATACAATGACGCATGGTTATCCGACCACTGAACGCCAATGGCATATTGACCAACGGGTTGAATATCGACGGGCACAGCGTCTTCCTGAATGGCCAAACCGGCTTTCGATGTGCACAAAGCACACGAGCAGGCAAGCCGTAGCGCATTGATATCAATTTCGTGTGTTTGATCATGATGCGCGAGTGTTAACTGGTGGTTAGCATAGTGTAAGTGTGGAATTTTTTTATCTCCTTGTTTTTTTAAGTCTTCGACAAGCTGTTGCGTTATTGCATGAAATGCAGCGCTGATGAAGTGATCGGGGTACGCCAATACCATGGGGACTCCATGATCACACGCTGTTGTTAATACACGGTCTAGGGGCAATTCAATGGTGTTTGTAAACCCATACTGTTTTTCCAAATAATTTTTCGCTCCTTCGCCAAATGGATAGTGTCGCTTATCACAGTCATTGCATAGAAAATAACTCATATTTTCAATGACGCCAATAGTTGGGATATTTAACGAATCAAACATATGAATGCCTTTAATCACATCTACCAGGCTCAGGGCTTGGGGTGTTGTGACAATCATAGCCGCTGCAATGGGAATCAGTTGAGCCAATGTAATATGAATATCACCAGTGCCGGGCGGTAAATCTAAAATTAAATAATCCAGTGCTCCCCATTGCGTGCCGGTTAATAATTGTTGAATTAATCGACTAACCATCGGTCCACGCATGACGGCTGGCTCAGGTTCACTGGGATCTTGCGTATACGCAAACGACATTAATTTAACGTCTTGAAATACTTTGGGAATGAGTTGCTCGTCAATCATGCCGAGGGGCTCTGGGGGCAAATGAATTAACGTATCCAAGCTAGGTCCATAAATGTCCGCATCAAAAAAACCAACGGAATACCCCTGTTTGGATAACGAAAATGCTAGATTTACTGCAACAGTTGACTTGCCCACTCCCCCTTTACAGCTCGATACCGCCACAATGGTTTTGACTTGATCCACGCCTTGTTCTTGGTGTGGATGGGCCGACTGAGACCGTGGAATCAATCCGATATCCACACTGGATACCCAGTCCAACCCCGATATCAAAGCGGCTATCTGTTGTTTGTATGCATGGCGCTCATTGTAGGCACTACCCCCTAAATCTAAGGAAAATGCAACGGCATCGCCTTTAACACTCAAATGCTTAACATACCCCAAACGCACCACATCGTGTTCCCCATGAAACACACTGGACAATTCGGCTAAAATCGCTTCTTTTTTATTCATTTTTTACGGGCTTTCCATATAAAACTAACGGCGTAGCACCGGTGACTTCAACGTCTACCCAATCCCCCACCGCTAGTGATTTTGATAATTCCTCCGGCACAATCACAATAGTGTCTGATTCATTTCTACCTGCCATATCATTGCCTTTTTTAGTTGTGGCTTGATCCATTAAAATACGCTGGACTTGCCCCACTTGACTGAGCAGAATTTGGCTTCTATTTTCTTTTTGAATAACATTAAGCATTTGCAAGCGTTGATTTTTAATGGCCTTGGTCACATCATCGGGATACCGGCGGTTGGCCAACGTGTTTTCCCGGGGTGAATATTCAAAAATATAGGCTTTTTCAAACTTAGCCCGTCGGGTGACATCGGCAGTGTCTTCAAAAGCAGCGTCTGTTTCTCCGGGAAACCCGACAATAATATCCGTGCTGATGCTCACATTGGGAATAATGGCACGTGCGGTATCTAATAAACCTAAAAATTCTTCTTTGGTATACGGCCGGTTCATCTTTTTTAGAAGCTCAGTGTTTCCGGATTGCAAGGGCATATGCAGTTGATTGCAAATGTTGTCTCGCCCAGCAATCACATGCAGCAACTTTTCGGGAAAGTCTTTGGGGTGCGGGGATGTAAAGCGAATTCGTTTAATGCCAGGCACATCACTCACTTTTGCCATTAAATCGGCAAAATCATAGTGCTCATCGCGATACGAATTAACATTTTGGCCCAATAGCGTAACTTGTTCATAACCCAGAGCAACCAGGCGTTCAACTTCCTCAACAATATTGGCTGCACTGCGGCTGCGTTCACGCCCACGGGTAAAGGGCACGACACAAAATGAACAAAAGTTATTGCACCCTCGCATAATGGCCAACCAGGCATTAACCCCACTTTTCTGTGCAGGCATGACATCGGAATAGGTTTCAAACTCAGACAACGTAACATCAAAGGGCTTTTCTTTTGAGTCGTAACAATTGTCGATTAACGCAGGCAATTGTTTGTAACTATCGGGTCCAGCAATAAAATCAATGGTGAGTTTGGGGTCATTTAATAGAGTGGATTTGAAATTTGTCGCCATGCAGCCTAAAACCCCAATTTTAACGGATTGATTACGCTTGAGTTGCCGAATAGTATGAATTCGGTTGTAAACTTTTGTATTGGCATTTTCTCTAACCGAGCAGGTGTTTAGCATCACCACGGATGCGGCTTCTACGGTATTCACTAGGGTATGCCCGGCGTCACAGACAATCGACTCCACCAATTGCGTGTCATAGACATTCATTTGGCACCCGTATGTTTCAATATAAATCTGTTCTAATTTATTACTTTTTCCCACTGCTATAGTATACCACTAAAAAAGACTTAAAAAAAACAGTTTAGAAATACTTCAGGGCTAACTGGCTGAGATTAAATCGCAAGATTCTGCGGGTTACCCATTTAAGAGCATCCTCTCTTTATTATTTACAGGGTAAAATTCTTCTGCATTTATGCTAAACTATACATAATAATGAGCAAAAAATCAGTCATTGTAGGAATGAGTGGCGGTGTAGACTCATCCGTTTGTGCCGCTATTTTAAAATC
The DNA here is from genome assembly GCA_002433595.1 of bacterium UBP8_UBA6595. Classification (GTDB taxonomy): domain Bacteria; phylum Margulisbacteria; class Marinamargulisbacteria; order UBA6595; family UBA6595; genus UBA6595. Next base: position 45,140 of record DJIL01000001.1, read on the forward strand.
ACGCGGGTATCGGGTGATTGGCATGACCATGCAATTGCTGGATGATGCGCATGCCTCACGCTGTTGCAATGTTAGCGATGTGACTGACGCCAAACGTGTCTGTGCCCAATTGGGTATTCCGCATTACACGCTTAATACCAAATCTTTATTTAAAGAATCTGTGATTGATCCATTTATCCGTAGCTATTTAAATGGCGAAACCCCCAATCCTTGTGTTAACTGCAATCGATTTATTAAATTTGATGCCTTGTTAGAAAAAGCCAATGCGCTTGGCATTGATTACGTCGCTACGGGGCATTACTGCAAAAAAACCTATTCGAACAAAACAAAAACCTATCGACTCAATCAAGCGGCCGATGCGCAAAAAGATCAAACGTATTTTTTGTACATGCTAAACCAAGCCACCCTCAGCCGTGTTTTGTTTCCATTGGGTGGCTACACCAAAGCCGAGATTCGACGCATCGCCCAAGACCATGGCCTAATTACTGCTAATAAAAAAGAAAGCCAGGATATTTGCTTCGTACAAAACTACAAACCGTTTGTTGAACAGCATAGTGATCCGGTGGATCGAAAGCCGGGGGTAATTGTGGATACTCAGGGGCGCTATTTGGGGGATCATAATGGCTTATACTTGTACACGGTTGGACAACGTCGGGGGCTTAACCTGGGGACGGAAGTTCCGCATTATGTGATTCAATTGGATATAGATAATAATCGCGTTGTTGTAGACACTCAACCGGCGATGAGCATTCGCACTGTTCCTATTCACACGGTTAGTTTTATTAATCCAAACGAACCCATTGCGTCTATGACGTATTGCATAAAAACTCGGTACCAGATGCCGCCTATTTTAGGCACTGTTCAGTCGTATGACCCGGCATTGTCAACGGCGAGTATTCAATTAAATACTCCGACACAGGCAACGGCTAATGGGCAGTCATTGGTGCTCTATGACGCGCATCGTGTGGTGGGTGGCGGTATTATTGGCGCATGAAAGCCATTCAATGCTTTGAATCCGAGCCATTGGGTCTAGCTTCTGGGGAACTGTTGGGGAATATTACTGTAGCGTATGAAACATGGGGTGAATTAAATACCGAAAAAAGCAATGCTATTTTACTGTGTCATACACTCACCGCAGACAGCCATGCCGCTGGGGAAGACGGCTGGTGGGATGCGTATGTTGGCCCCAAAAAAGCCATTGATACCACCCAATACTATGTCATTTGCAGCAATGTGTTGGGCAGCTGCAACGGCAGTACAGGCCCAACATCCGATGCCTTTCCCGTCATTACTATTGAGGACATGGTGGCTGTACAACACGCCTTGATTCAAGAACTTGGTATTCAGCAATTAGCCGCTGTGATTGGTGGGTCTATGGGCGGTATGCAAGCCTTGACCTGGAGTTTGTCTTACCCGGATGCTGTACGCCAATGCATATCAATTGCGTGTACCAGCCGGCTATCTACCCAAGCCCTTGCGTTTAACGCCATTGGCCGACAAGCCATTCTGAATCATCAACGCGATGGCTTAATTTTAGCCCGAATGCTGGGGCATACTACGTATTTATCGGATCATTTACTAGCCGATCGATTTGGCCGTGACCTTCAAGATAATAAAGCCGATTACAGTTATGCCTTTATGAATGATTTTAAAATCGAAAGTTACTTGCATTATCAAGGCACTAAGTTTAAAAATAAGTTTGATCCCTATAGTTATCAGTATTTGTCTAAAGCGATTAGTTATTTTGATCTTGAGCGCCAGTATGGAAATTTAAACGCAGCCTTCTCGCATGCAAGCGCTCAGTATTTTTTTATTGCTATTCGTTCGGATTGGCTGTATCCCCCTTCAGAAAGCAAGCGAATGGTTCAGGCACTTGTAGAACTGGGCAAGCCAGTTCGCTATGCTACTTTGCATTCGCCCTATGGCCACGATGGCTTTTTACTACCTAGTGAGCAGCTGAGCCACTTGCTTCGGAGTGCATTATGAGTGGATTTCAAGATAGCATTGCCAATGAAATTGCCCAAGGGACACGGGTTCTGGACTTGGGTTGTGGCAATGGCGCTTTAATGGAGCGGCTAATTCAAACCAAATCGGTTACCGCTTATGGCATCGATATTGACCCAAATAATATTTTGACCTGTTTAAACAAAGGCTTAAATGTTATCGAACACGACATTAATACGGGTCTTGATTTATTTAGCCCCAATACCTTTGATATGGTAATTTTTTCTCAAACTTTGCAAGAAATCAAAGACCCCGTGGCAACAATTGATGCTATCTTAACCATTGCCAACACCTGCATCATTAGCTTTCCCAATTTCGCGTTCTTACCCAATCGAATTCAAGCCATACTGGGTCGCACACCCCAAAGTGCATCCTTGCCCCATACGTGGTTTGAAAGCCCCAATATTCGATTTTTATCGATTCATGATTTTAAACAATTTTGCCATCGACAAGGCATTGAACTCGTTAAGCCCTTACCCCTGTTTAATACCCCGTGGCTCAATGCGATCGTGCCTCATTGCCTAGATAACTTGGTGGCTCCTCGTGGCCGGTTTGTGATTCGGCGCCAGGCTTAGATGCTTCGGTTATTTCTACACGCTATTCGTATTAAAACATTAGCCGCGAGTGTATCCCCTGCGGTATTAGGCAGCGCCTTGGCGTACTATCATGGGGCATTTTCACCCTGGGTATTTGTATGGGGTTGCGGGACGATTCTCTGGATTCAAATGGGAACTAATTTAGCGAATGATTACTACGATGCAAAACGAGGGGGAGATCGGGACCGGCAGCATGGCACCACCCGATTGACCGCCGCTGGACTCGTTTCGCCCTCGACTATGTATGCGTGGATGGTGGGCACTTTTTTGGCGGGTTTGGTTTGCAGTGTTCCCCTGATTTATACGGGAGGATGGTTTCTGATGGGGATTGTTTTTTTGGGTGCTGCGATTGGGTATTTGTATACAGGCGGCCCGTTACTCCATTGCTCTAGCCTATGTAGCGACGCCACTGCTTATTTGACCCCTAGTCATTATTCACACATCACCCAGCGTTTAACTCAACCTTAGCGCAAATCGATTTGTTTTCTAATATTAGTCTTCAACTCAAGAGGAGGTCATATGCGTTTATTTAAAATCAAAAAAAGAGTTGACAATTATATGGAAATACAATAAAATTTATTTATTAAATTGTATTTTTAATTTATAAAAACAAACTCGGGGGGAGTGCAAATAACATGACTGCTATTCAAAGAATCACTAGGTTATTTTTAATTCATGGACTATTTA
>DJIL01000045.1:0-33786 GCA_002433595.1 bacterium UBP8_UBA6595
AGAACGTCGTGAGACAGTTTGGTCCATATCTGCTGTAGGCGTAGGAAATTTGAGAGGCGCTGTTCCTAGTACGAGAGGACCGGAATGGACACACCTCTGGTGTATCAGTTATCGTGCCAACGGTAAATGCTGAGTAGCTATGTGTGGATAAGATAACCGCTGAAAGCATCTAAGCGGGAAACTTACCTCAAGATGAGATTTCCCATCCCTTTATGGGAGTAAGACCTCTTGAAGACAACAAGGTTGATAGGCTAGGTGTGTAAGCGCAGTAATGTGTGTAGCGGACTAGTACTAATTGGTCGAGGTCTTAACTATTGCAACTCAATCATAATAATTCTTTTAATTTTCGTTTCATATATACTATTCTTGGTCATTATAGCAAAAGGGGTACACCTGTTCCCATTCCGAACACAGAAGTTAAGTCTTTTAGCGCCTATGGTACTGCCAGGGTTCCTTGGTGGGAGAGTCGGTCGTGGCCAAGAATAGTATATCAACATATCAATTGAAAACATGATTGATGAGGGAATCAATATAGTCTAAGGAGATAACTATGACAGAAACCAGTAAATCAGCTAATAACCTGGATAAGATTCATTATTTGAACTCTGCCATGTTTCCAATGTCCTACTTCTGCCAAAACAAGTGTCCCTACTGTTCATATCGTGTGAATGATGGGGAAAGTGCTTTGGTGCTCAATGTTCCTTATTTAATAATTCAGTTGGTTAAAGAGGCGGCGGCTACTGGTTGCAAAGAGATCTTATGTGTTAGCGGAGACCGTCCGGATAAGTACTCAAAAGTTCGAAATCGATTGGGTATCTGGGGGTTTGACTCATACCTATCGTACGTCTACACGATTTGTGAAATGGTTTTTTTAGAAGGCTTTATACCAGTTGTTGAGGTGGGGTCGCTGTCTGGATTAAGTGATTATCAGCGATTATCAGAAATTTGCTCTTTAGTTCGGATTAATTTGGACGCAGTAAATGGAAGTAAACATTCTAAAATCTATCCGGAATCTCCGGGAAAATTGATTGAAACCCGATTGAAAAATATTCGATGGGCAATGCAAGCCGGTATTCCAGTTAGTACGGGCTTGTTGGTAGGGATTGGTGAAACGCCTGCGTATCGTCAAAAAATGTTAAACGAGCTTATGAACTTGCACAAAGAATATGGCCTGTTGCATGACGTTATTTTGCAGAATTTTGTTCCTCAATCGGACACGGTTTTTGCGAAGAAATCAGGGTGTGATGATTCAAAGTTGATTCAAACGATTCAACAGGCGCAGTCAACATTATCAGACGATGTGATTCTCAGTGTAAACCCAACGACTGTGCATTCAATTAAAAAGGTATTAGAATCAGGGGTTACTGATTTCGGTCGGTTATATAGTGGTAAAAACTTGTTCTTCCAAGATGCTTTGGATAGCCCAGACACCGTGATTGATACAATTGCTAATAATGGGTACGAGGCGGTAGAGCGGCTCTCCCTATCGCAAGCATATATTGCAAAAAAACGATATCCAGATAAGCTGTCGCAGCTGTTTATTTCTTCTTCGGCCGATTTAGAGCTTTAAACGGTGTCTGCGCCATCAACAGGCCCAGCCCCATTTCCAGATGCACAATCGAATCACTCAACGATACAAAGTGCTCAATCAAAGGCTAATTTTGATGAGACATTAAAAGAAGAAACTGGTTTTGCAATGGTTCAAAATGTTTTAAACGTACTGTTTACGTGGTTTAGTACTTCGGGGGTGAAACAAACTGTTCCATCAGTCTTGGCGGATTCAGGTATTGAATTTTACCATCATTTGGATACAAGTATTCGTGTGTCACTAGAAAAAACACATCAGTTACCAATAGATATTGCATTTTATGATAATAACCAGAATCGTTTAAATATAACAATAACCGTTGCGGCTGAATTAATGAGTGCGTTTTCAAATTCGCGCTTAGAGATAGAGCGAAAATTAAAAAAACGCCTGGGTAAATCAGTGCTTGTAACCATAGAGAAATTATGAGAAATCGACTGATTATAGCGGTGGCTTTTACTACATTATCTGCTTTTTCGAATGACAAAAGTCTAATTCACCACTTGAGCATGCATAGCATTGACCAAGTCTATAAGTCCGATAAAGTTGTGGGGATTCGGTATAAAGATTACAAAAAACCATTGGGCCAACATCGTCAATATTTTGCTATTATGCGAGATAAGCGAAAACATCGATCAATCCATTTCTATCTTGCTTCACCGCCAGAACAGCTATTGCAATCAGCCAATCAACAACGTGATGCAATGCAGAACTCACAATTTCAAGCCAATCAGATTATGAGTCAGGCTCAGGAGGCGTTAATGCAGAGCATGCTTAGCGATAGTAGTAGTGACGGGGGGTCTTTTTTTGGTGGGGGCGCTGGCCAGGCATTATCCAATGACTGGAATAACACCAGTGAAACGGATGCGTTGTTGCAAAGCTTTTCACAAAACACAAGCAATCAGGCGAGTTTAAAACAGTTTGTTAAAACCAAGGTTAATATACATTATTGGGATAAAGACGTTGTGAAGTCAGGTAAAGTTTGGTACACTATGACCAATGGTTTATATTTTTTTATCGCACTTGACAATGGATTTTTTGTTACGCCCAAACTTAAATAGTCTGAGAATTTAATGACGTTAAAAGAAAAACCGCTGTACAGTAATCGATTGATTTTAGACTACCCATTTCATTGGACGAAATTAACAAAAGATTATGTTGATGCGAATATACAGTGGTCTATTGAATCGTCAGTATTGACCCAATCAATTGTCCGAAAAACATTGCTTCAGCATTACTATTACTTCAACGATTTAATGCGGGTTATGGCTCAATCATTGGCATGTCCAGTGACGATTCACTCCATTGCATTTGTTGAAGGCACCCCTACCGATTTAGCAGACTACGAAGCGCACACATTTAAGCACTTGTCGCTATTGTCGGACAGCGGGCGTGTGTCTATTATGTTGTCGGATTCATTTTTGAGTAGTTTTGTTCATTATGCACTCGGGTGTACAGATCAATCCATTTTATCACTATCAATGACACATCGTGAAAAAAAACTAGTGGAGTTGTTTGGGGGCATGTTTCTAAAATCATTTCAGTATGCATGGGGGCAATCCCATGGTCAAGCCGCTTTTCATTGGGATTCTGACCCTTATTCAAATGGGGTCAATAACGGAAAATCTTGTTTTTATATGATGACGCTCTCAATTGATGGGGGGTCGCCTGTGGTTATTGGTGCCTATTATGATGCCAAGACAGTGCTTCGGTTATCGAAAGAAAATGTGGCAGAAGTCGGCACTAAAGACCCCATCGCTTTAACGGTAGATTCAATGGCTAAGATACCCGTGCGTATGACGGGTGTTTTGGGTCAAACACGCATGAGTATGGCGGATTTAGCACAGTTGCAAGTTGGGGATGTGGTTGCGTTGCCTACACGGTTAGATGAGGCGGTTTCGATTGAAATTGGTGATACACAGTTTGGTGCGATACTGGGCAAAAAAAACCGGGCTTTAGCGGTCAAGTTATTGGCGAATGAGCTAAACTTGGATCCATTAGATAACTTGGAACTATTAGATAAAAGTGATAGATCCACAGAGCAGGTGCCGCCTGATAGTAAGCAAGACGAATCAATAGCGGGAAGCATGCCTGATCAAGAAATAGCGAGTCCCACTATTGAAGATAACACTAGCGCTCATGCGGATCAAACGGATGACAAGCCCAACCGTGTAGAAGCAACTAACGATTCACCCAGCGACAGCTTTTCGTGGGATGATATTAATGATTCAATGATTTCGGCAATTGATGACACAGATGTTGACAATGATTTGGAAAGTAGTTTTTGGTTAGAGGATGATAATGCAGATGGTCAATCAGAGTAAATTAAGGGAGCATTCATGACAAAGCGCTTGGGTATTATGAATTATAAAGGGGGTATGGGCAAAACATCATTGGTGGTTCATTTGGCCATGGGTCTTGTGCTAAATGGAAAACGCGTACTAATTGTGGATATGGATCCCCAGGGGTCTGTTAAAGCCATGTTGGGTGTTAAAGCACTATCGGGAACGTATGAGCTCCTTCTTGGCGCCCAGCCATTCAGTCAATGTATTACACCGGTACGCGATGGACTGGACATTATTGCCAGCGATGAGCGGTTATTCCCAGCGTCAATGCAAATGGTTGGGTTTCCAAATCGAGAGTTTGTCCTGCATAAGCGCTTAGAGGCGGTAATTAATTATGATTATATTTTGATTGACTCGGGCCCCTCATTTGACTTATTGGCTCAAAACGCAATGGTAGCATCGCAACGGCTAATGGTTCCAATATCTATGGATTTCATGTCCATTGTGGGTGCAAAGCAGTTGCTAAAAAACGTTAAAATAATCAATCGCTTGTTTGATCAGACCATTTGCGTGCAGCATGTTGTGCCTACGTTTTATATGCAGCGACAATTGAAAACAGCAAAGGTTATGGCGTCAATTGACGCGCTCTTTGGTGCTGAATGTGTGCGAAATCCTATTCGCTCTTGTGCCGATGTGTCCAATGCAGCAGGGCTGGGGAAAACTGTGTTTGAGTATAAGCCAAAGTCACGGGTTATTCCGGATTATAATCAATTAGTAAAAACAGTTATGATAGAAGGAGATAATTAATGAAGGATGATGATTACTTGAACGCAATAGATGACTCAGAGTCGTGGGCCGCAGACGTGCCGTCACATAGGGTGGATAGTGATAGTGATAGTGATAGTGAGGACTCTGTAATGGACGCGGCTTTCTCAAGTCATACCCCCCCCATTTTGACTGATGAAGCGACGGTCATTGATTCATTAGATTCACCTGAATTGCAGGAAGAATCAGATCGTGATGCGCCAGCGGATATTGAAGCGCCTGCTGAAAAAACAGACTTGGATCACGTAGAAATTGCGCCCTTAGAATCAGCCGTCGCTAGTAATAGCGGTTCAGTCTCAATTCCTCAGTCGGTATTGGGCTCAATTTCGGTGGATGTTCGCGTTGAGCTGGGGGAGACCCTTATTAACCTTAATCAATTATACGAGTTGCGAGAAGGCCAAATTCTAGAATTAGACCGCGAATTGGGGGCACCTTTGGACGTGGTAGTGAATGGTCAAACGATTGCTAAATGTGAAATTGTTTCAATTAATTACCGATATGCTATTCGTATTATTGAGTTAATTAATACCCCCTAGGTGTACCAATGAATAGTGGGTATTACATAAAGTACATTGTATTATTCGCAATTCTTATGGTTGTTTTAGTGGGGGCGCTTCAATTAGTTAAGTGGTTCCAGAATAAACGTTATGCCTGTGATATGAAAATTATTGATCAATTAGCCGTAGCAAATAGTACAACATTGCTTATTGTCCAGGTTCGGGGGCAGGAGTACTTTTTAGGCGTTAGCGGAAAATCAGTACAGGTGTTGGATACTTTATGATTCAATTAATTGTACTAGTTTGTATTCTAATTGGAGCACCAACATGGGCCGAGCCTGCGAATATTTTATTTGATGCGGGTCAAACATTAATCGACACAAGTGCGTTAAGCTCATCGGTAAATTTGTTGTTGATTTTAACATCGATTGGGTTTGTGCCTGCGTTTTTAATGGTTACCACATCGTTTTTAAGATTTGTTATTGTATTAAGCATGATTCGACAGGCATTGGGGACAGCGCAGTCACCACCCAATCCGGTCATTGTGATTTTGGCATTGTTTATGACAGCCTATGTCATGGCTCCAGTGATAACAACTGTATATGAAACAGCGATTGTGCCGTATAATAATGGCGCAATCACTCAAAAAGAGGCCTTTTCGATAGGTACGGAGCCGTTTCATGCGTTTATGCTGAAACAGGTTAATGATGGGGATGTGGAGCTGTTTTTAGAGTTTTCTAATAGAGATGTCCAAGCCGATGAAAAAATTCCGCTATATGTATTAATACCGGCGTTTATTATTTCGGAGTTAAAATCAGCGTTTCAAATTGCATTTTTAATTTATTTGCCATTTGTTGTGGTTGATTTGCTAATATCTAATATTTTGTTAACGCTGGGAATGTTTATGTTGTCGCCCGCTATGGTATCAATGCCATTTAAATTCCTGCTTTTCATTTTGGTGGATGGCTGGAATTTAATTGTCCGTGGCTTACTCCTGAGTTATCAATAATAGCCATGCTACATAGACATAGGGTGCAATAAATGGACTTAATGGTAGCCTCTGAAATTGTAACTCGCATTTTTAATTTAGCCGTGCTTGTTTCGTTGCCAACCGTTGGCATCGGACTATTAATCGGCCTAATTATTTCAATTATTCAAGCGGTGACACAAATTCAGGAGCAAACGCTGACATTTGTGCCTAAAATGGTAGTTGTTCTCCTACTATTTGCTGTTTTTTTTCATTGGATGTTTGGGCTAATAGCGGGTGTTGCCCTGGAGCTTTGGCAAGATATTCCTCTATATAGTCAATGATTATTCCCATTGATTACGTTATTGTTGTGTCGTTAATCACCGCCCGTATCTTTGGCTTATTTATAACGGCGCCTGTGTTTAATAGTTCTCAACTCATGCCCGGAATGGTGCGGGTTATTATGATGATTTTATTATCAATGCTTATCTCATTCGCGGTGCCACTGCCGGATGTAATACCGGCACAGCCTATTTCGTTATTCTTAGCATTGGTTATGGAGATAGTGATCGGGCTTTGCCTAGGATTTACGATTCAGTTGCTTATTGTGGGAATTGAGTTGGCCGGATCAATCATTGACACGCAGGCGGGAATTAGTGCTGCATCAATGTTTGATCCATTGCGCGGCGATCAGGTAACCATTATTGCGCGGTTATATCGACAGTTGATTTTGCTCGTTTTTTTACTATTAAATGGACACCATGTTGTTTTGCTTGCCATTCGAACAACCTTTGATGTGATTCCAGTGGGTATGGCCAATGAGTTAATAACGGGGGATCATTTTTTATATGTTGTGAGCCTAGGATCGATGATGTTTGAAGTGGGTTGGCGATTTTCAGCGCCCGTTATTGTCATCATTTTTTTTGTTGACTTTGGATTTGGTATGCTGAGCCGAATCGCATCCCAAGTGAACGTGTTTCAATTAAGTTTTCAACTAAAACCCATGGTGATGATTTTAGTGCTACTCCTAATTATCCCCTATTTTATTGAAGATGTGTCTGAGTTGCTCGATAAGATTCCCGATCTAATGGGGGATTTTATTCTAGTAGGAGCCAGTCAATAATGGGGGATGATTCCAGCGAAAAAACAGAAGAGCCTACGCCGCATAAGCTGCGTGAGGCACGAAAAAAAGGCCAAATTGCCAAAGGTAAAGATTTGACAGGGGCGGTTGGAATGCTCGCTGTTTTTTTTATTTTGCAAGGGGTTTCGTTGCAAATGTGGAGCCGGATCATGGAACTAACACAGACGCTATTTAGTACCATTGGCCAACCATTTAGCTTGGATTTAGCATACACAAGTATGGCAACATTAATGTGGAGCTTTCTGCAACTCATGACCCCCTTGTTTGCGGGTATTATTGTGGTGATCTTGGTGTTGGAAATTTTACAAACGCAAGCGTTAATTTATTGGGGCGCAATTCTGCCGGATATTAAAAAACTGGATCCCATTGCTGGAACAAAAAAGTTTTTTTCATTAAAGCAATATGTTGAAACGCTAAAGTCAATAGCAAAAATATTAATGATTTCATTTTTAATTTATAATGTTGTAAAAAGTTATTTGCCTTATTTTTTTATATCGGGTCAAATGCCAGCGATGCAAGTCATGATTTTAGTCGGAATGTTGGTAATGCGTATGGTGATTCAAATAGGCATTTTTTATTTAATTATTGCCATTCTAGATTATATGTATCAACAGTACGAATATACTAAATCTCTACGAATGAGTAAAAAAGAAATTCAAAATGAATACAAACAATTAGAGGGAGACCCCATGATCAAGCAGCGCCAGCGGGACCAGCAACGGCAATTGGCACAAAGCCGACAAATGGGGGCGGTACCGGGTGCGGATGTCGTGGTGACGAATCCGACACATATTGCTATCGCCATTCGGTATGATTCTGAAACCATGCAGTCGCCGATGATTGTTGCACGGGGTCGGCAGTTACTGGCACAGGCTATCCGTCAGGTTGCAGACTCTCATTATATTCCCATTATTCAAAACCCGTTGTTAGCACGAAAACTGTATAAACAGAGCGTGGCGGGTCAGTTTGTCCCCCCAGAATATTACCAGGCAGTGGCTGAGATCCTTGCTTTTGTATATAATCTAAAACGTAAGCGTCGTCAACGATTAGCGCCACAGGAATAACGCATGTCAAAATTAAAATCTTTAAAATCTATGTTTAATATTCCAGATGTATCCGTTGCGGTTGCATTAATTATGATCGTGGGGGTTATGATTATTCCAATACCCACATGGGTTCTAGATATTCTTATGTCCTTAAATTTATCAGTTGCGATTATTTTATTGCTGGTTGTACTGTATTTGAAAGAATCTTTAGAGTTTTCAGCGCTGCCTCAGATTCTACTGGTTATGACACTATTTCGGCTGGCAATTAATGTGGCTTCAACAAAATTGATTTTGAGTGCTGGGCCTGATTTTGATGGTCAAATTGTTATGGCGTTTGCAGACTTTGTCACCCGGGGCAATCTAGTTGTAGGGCTGGTTACATTTTCAATTATTACCCTGGTTCAGTTTGTGGTGGTTACTAAAGGATCCGAGCGTGTGGCAGAAGTATCGGCACGATTTACTCTGGACGCTTTACCAGGAAAACAAATGAGCATTGATGCCGATTTGAATGCAGGGCTTATTGACGCTGAAGAGTCCCGGATGCGCCGAAAAAAGCTTGAAAAAGAATCAACATTTTTTGGGTCTATGGATGGGGCAAACAAGTTTGTAAAAGGCGATGCAATTGCCGGTATTGTTATTGTTATTGTTAATATTATTGGGGGGCTATTAATTGGCCGATTTCAACAGGCGCTGAGTTTGGCCGAGTCGACGCAGGTGTATGTGCGATTAACGGTTGGGGATGGCCTTGTATCGCAAGTTCCAGCATTGTTAATTTCAGTTGCGACTGGTTTGGTCGTGACCAAAGCTGCATCAGAGGAAAGCTTAGGCTCAGATGTGAAGCGTCAAATTTTTGAGCAACCCAAGCCATTTGCTATTACGAGTATTATTTTACTAGGGTTGAGTCTTGTACCTGGATTTCCATTTCGATATTTTTTTCTATTAGCGTGCTTAGCCGGTGTGTTTGCGCTCAAGGTTGTTAAAGCCAAAAAAACACAAGAGGCCCAAACGATGCAAACCCAACAAAATGTTGCTAAACAAGCGATGAAGAAGCCTGAAAACCTGTTGGGCACGCTTAGCCTGGATCCAATCAGTTTAAAAGTTGGGCGCAATTTAGTGCCCCTCATTGACCCCAATCAAAATGGACCATTATTAGAGCGCATTACATTGGTTCGGTACCACATTGGCCAGGAGCTCGGATTTGTGATTCCGGGTGTTCGCATTATGGATGAACTAAGTCTACCGGTTAATGCCTATGAAGTGTATATTCGGGGGACTCAGGTCGGCTATGGGGAGGTTGTAATGGGCCATTATTTTGTAGGGAAGCCCGTGTCTGATTTAAAACATCAAGGAATCCCCGGTATTGAGGCAATCGACCCGGTGACTCAAGAGTCGACGGCTTGGGTGCCAGAGGATCGGCTAGGGGCCCTTCAAGAGCAGGCTATTTCTGGTTTAAACACTACCGATTTTATTGCCATGCATTTTTCGGAAGTAATTATGCAGCATGCCGATGAAATTATGACACGCCAAAATGTCCAGTCTCTTTTAGATTTAGTGAAAAATACCAATGCTGCAATTGTCCGTGAGCTTATTCCAGACATGTTGTCCCTAGGCCAAGTGCACAAAGTATTGCAAATTTTGGTGTCTGAACGAGTCTCAATTCGTGATTTATCCACAATTTTAGAACGCTTGGCTGACTACGCCAGCATTTCTCGCGATACCAACTTATTAGCTGAATATGTTCGCCAGGCATTATCTCGGCAAATTTGCAGTAAGTATGTGGGTAAAGATAATAGTATTTTGTTATTTACCATTGATCCTGAATTTGAAGAAACCATGATTAATGCAATACATCAATCAGAATACGGCTCATTTCTGGCCCTGGATCCAGATGTTGGGCAAAGCGTATTGGCACAAATCGGTGAATTTGTAAGTAATTTTAGACGGTTGGACAAAGAGCCGGTAGGGTTGTGCTCGCCTAAGATTCGAACCTACTTTAAAAAGTTTTTAGAACGAAATTATCCACGGTTAATTATTCTATCGTATACCGAAATACCATCAAATGTTAAAGTTCAGTCCATTGGCATTTTGTCCAACTAACACTAATGACTGACGATTACTGGTCGCACAGTGTACCGCAAAGTCGATATAGAAAAACAACCAATGATCTGGAGTCTCGACCGGTGCCTATGGATTTGGTGTCTTGGCAGTCATGTTCAGCTAAAGCCAAGCAGACACTAAGCGCCCGTGTGGATGCCATGGCGGATCAAATACGTACCGAGTTGCTGGGAGACGCCGCCGATAATGTGAATTTGGAGGCTGCTTTAAATACAATTAAAGGGAGTCTAGGCATATGACACCATACAATAAACAATGGTCAGAAAATGCGTTGGCAATAGCCAATCATTTGAAGCTGGCAATTCTAAAAGAGCACCATGCCGCTGTATTAAGTACGTTTCAAACACGCATGAACCGAATTTTATACACATATTTACAGCATTTGCCTCGGCATGTTCGAGACAGCGAAAAGGAGGATTTGCAGACAATTGTAATGATTGAGTTTTTTGAAACCATTAAGGTTTGGAATCCTGAACGTCATAATTCGGTGTGGCCCTTGGCGTATCAGCGCATTAATGGGGCAATGCGAGATCATATTCGATTTGTAACCCGTACGGATCCCACGCGTTTTTATGAATGGGTAAACACGGCGGCTAATATGTACCTGGTTATCCAAGAAAATAATACATTTGAAGCCGCAATGGACAACACGTATGATTTGCAATCGGTATTGCAGTTGCTGGATGCACGCGAGCAAGAAATAGTCATTGCGCACGCCTTGCATGACCAGACGTTTAAAAAAATTTCAAAAAAAGTCCATCTATCGGAGTCTCAGGTATCGCGAATATACAACAAGAGCATAAAGAAAATACACGATATTTTAGCCAGTAAAAAAAGGAGTGAATGATGATTCAATATAGTCGACGCCAGTATTGGGTAGATACATTATCCGGACTAACGGTAGCGTTAGCATTAGTCCCAGAAGCGATTGCCTTTTCATTTGTTGCGCATGTGGATCCAAGGGTGGGCTTATATGCGGCTATTATTATGGGGTTGGTAACAGCGGTGTTTGGGGGGCGCCCGGGCATGATATCTGGCGCAACAGGTGCCGTGGCTGTAATATTTGCGCCGTTGGTCATTAGTCAAACACAGCAGCATGGCGCAGCCGTGGCATTGTCCTATTTATTTTTAGCGGTAGCCCTTATGGGTGGCATGCAGCTGGTTTTTGGCCTGTTGCGTTGGGGTAAATTTATTCGACTAATTCCGCAGCCCGTTATGTTTGGGTTTGTAAATGGTCTTGCAATTGTTATCTTTAAATCACAGCTGGTGCAATTTTATATTCAGACAGAGTCTGGCCGTGCGTTAATGCCGACAGCTTCGCTGCTAACAATGCTGGGTCTAGTCGGGTTAACCATGGCTATTATTTATTTTTTGCCTAAGATAACCAAGGTTATCCCCGCGACGTTAACGGCTATTGTGGTGGTGTCTGGGGTGTCGGTATACTTACAGTCCTGGGGAATTGACAGCCGGACGGTGTTGGACTTTGTTCAGACTATGGATCCCACACAAACAACAATTGCGGTTGCCATGCCACGCTTTCAGATGCCCATAGTGTCGGTGGATGCTATTTTGACAGTTTTACCGTATTCGTTTTTAGCAGCATCGGTTGGATTGATTGAATCGCTAATGACGGTGGTTCTTGTGGATGAATTAACGGATACGCGCGGCCGGGGAAATAAAGAAAGTATTGCGCAAGGGCTAGCCAATATAATTAATGGATTTTTTGGTGGAATGGGTGGCTGTGCCATGATTGGGCAAAGTATGATTAATGTGCGTGCCGGTGGGCGTGGACGCTGGTCTGGTTTTGTGGCAGCGGGTAGCTTATTGGTGTTTTTAATTATTGGGGCATCCTGGGTTGAGGCCATTCCGTTGGCTGCTTTAGTGGGTGTTATGGTAATGGTCTCAATTGCGACATTTGAGTGGTCAAGCTTTCGAATTATGAAAAAAATACCCAAAGCAGACTTTATTGTAATTATAATTGTGTCGGCAACGACCGTGTTTATTGATTTGGCAGTTGCCGTGTTTGTGGGCGTTATTATTTCAGCATTGGTATTTGCATGGGATCAGGGGAAGCGTATCGCAGTTACGGCGTCTACAAATGACAATGGGTACAAAGTATACACGTTAAGGGGTAACCTTTTTTTTGGATCGGCTACTGCATTTAAATCGTTATTTGATGCGGCTAACGATCCCGATCATGTGGCGATTGATTTTTTGAACGCACGGGTCTACGATCACTCGGGTCTTGAAGCCATTCATTCGGTTGCGCAGCGCTATTCGCAGGTAAATAAAAAGCTGCACATATTAAATGTAAGCCCAGAGTGCCAGCGATTGCTGGATCGTGCGGACAATATTGTTGAGGTTCAGGTTTTAGAGTCCTTGAAGCATTGGCGCATTGCGGAGGATCGGCTCGCATAATACCTAGGGATTAGGGGGGCTTTTTTTCTAGTCTTGAGCAGCACAATCATGGTATAACTATAGTCCTAAGATGACTAAAAAAAATAGGGTAGTTGTGAGCATTGAAGCCAATGCAATTAATCGGTACATGATTAAATCTCTGTTAGAATCTGACGGATATAGTGTCCATGATGCAGATTCGAAAAAATCCGGTCTAGAACTACTGGATACTGTTGTCCCAGATGCCATTTTAATTGATTTGCATATGCCGGGAGTTGACGGCTACGCCATTACTCAACATATTCGGACCATTCATGGGCTAGCCAATACACCTATTATAGCACTCACAACGCATGTGGGCATTGAAGGGTATAGTAAAAACGCAATTTCTGGATGCGATGGCTGCATTCAAAAGCCAATTAATGCGCAACTATTTTTGAATAACCTATCGAAATTTCTAACGTAGAGCACTGTGGTATGAACGTCGCTATTTTTGAAGACAATCGCTATGCTCAGTTTCAACCCATGGTTATGGCTCGACCGGTATATGAATTGGTTCTGGGGCACTGCACGGTTTTGGACCGATTCCAACATTATTTTTCGGATATATTAACCGCTTACTGTCGGCCTCATTTAAAATCAATTGCGAGTCACCAGCGGCCAACGATTGGAATTAACTGGCTAGGAAATACGCATCAATGCTTATTTCTTAATGCTCGGGTTATCATGGATCGGCCCTTGCACAATCAGATTATGGAATATGGTACAGGGCACCCCTATATTGTGGTTTCAGACACTAATGATGTAATTGCGGTGTGCGCCAGTTCAGACTTGGCGCTAACAATTCATGATTATTTGATGACATTCTCAGACGGCCAAACATTAATCAATAATTTGCAATCTGTGTGTTCCATCTATACGTATTCAAAGGCACGTATTCTTAAAAATATTTGGGATTTAGTAGCGCTCAATCAAACACTTCTAGGGGAGGATGGTCACTTAAATTCTGGGAATTATGGCATTATTAAGGGGGAATTGGATGCCTGGGTATCCATTCGCAATGATGAACAGGTGTTTATTGACCAAGGGGTTCGAGTTGAGCCGTTTGTGTTTATTGATGCGGATCATGGGCCAGTCTATATAGAGCGCGATGTTGTCATTCGCAGTCATACACGGATTAAAGGGCCCGCTTATATTGGTGCGGGCAGTCAAATTTTGGGTGGGGTGATTACAGCCAGTAGTATTGGTTCTCAGTGTAAAATTCATGGCGAAGTGAGTCATTCTGTTATTCATAGTTATACGAATAAGGCTCACGATGGGTTTTTGGGGCACAGTTATGTCGGCGAATGGGTAAATTTGGGTGCAATGACGACCAATTCAAATTTAAAAAATACTTATGGGTCTATTCAAGTTGAGACAGCCGATGCCCGATGGGACAGTGGGCAGCAGTTTTTGGGTGTCTGCATGGGCGACCATGTTAAAACGGCGGTGGGAACACTGCTAAGAGCCGGCACAATGGTTGGCTATGGGTCAACATTATTGGGCCGCGATCATTGTGGCTGGGTCCCCCCGTTTAGCTGGGGCGAAGCCTTGAATTATACTCGCCAACAGTTGCCGCAGTTTTTACGTGCGGTTGAACGTATGATGCAGCGGCGGACAATTCAACTTCGAACAGCGGATAAAAAATTAATGGCCTTATTATTTGAATATGCCCATTCATAGCGACTACTGGGAGTATTGGCACGAAGGTGTGCTGGACCCAACAACTATTTTAGAGCAGTACACTGCAGCCACAAACAACGACCTTTGGGCCCGCTGGACGGCCGCACTGACGCAAACTAGCCATTATTGGGCGAGGCACCCGCAGCCGCCGGGGTCGTATCGAGATACTCGAGAGGACTATGTCCAATTTGCAGAGGGTATTCGCGCAGATCAAAGCATTACCCATGTGATTCAAATTGGGATTGGGGGGTCTTCCTTGGGGCCACACGCTTTGCATGACGCGTTGCGCCGACTCGTGCCACCCGATGATCAACGCCCAGTTGCATTTATTTCTAATCTGGACTCAGATGATTTTGATGATATTATTCAAACGATTCCATTGGACACAACGCTGTTTATTGTGGTTAGCAAAAGTGGCGCCACTGAAGAAACACGTGTCAATATGCAGCGATTAGTGGGGCATTGTGGGGATTCTGTATATGCGCGTACAGTTGCAATTACTAGTAAGGGGTCTATATTGGATATGCCCAATCGCTATCGTCGCGTGTTTTATTTGGATGAAAAAACGGGTGGGCGATACTCGGGAACGAGTGTTGTCGGCGGGTTAATTGTATCGATTGCATTGGGGTCAGCCTACTGGCAGTCGGTATTGGACGGGGCCTACACGATGGATCAACACGCAGCGATTCAGGACCCGGTCCATAATATTCCACTGGCTATGGCGCTAATCTGGCAATACCAGCGACAGCAATCAGGTGTTCAGGTGATTATTCCTTATGCTCAAGCATTGGCATTATTTCCGAATCATTTGCAACAATTAATGTGCGAAAGTAATGGAAAGTCAATAACACAGTTGGGCACACCCGTATCCGAGCCCACAGCCCCGGTTGTATTTGGACAACCGGGTACCTTGGCGCAGCATTCGTTTTTTCAATTGTTGCATCAAGGCACCCACCCCGTTCCAGTGACACTAATTGCTGTGCGTTACTCACAATGTACGAACCGTTATCAACGCGACTTACTGGCACACGTTATTGCACAGTCGTCCGTGTTTCAACAATCAAATCGCCCCCATACCGTATTGCTAGCGAATCAACTAACACCGCAAGCCATCGGTGCAGTATGGGCATTGTATGAAGCTACAACGGTACTGCAGGGATGCTTATGGGATTTGAACATATTTGATCAGCCAGGTGTGGAATTGGGAAAAACAATTGCACAGTCGGTGTACACAACAGATGGACTGGATGATTATGCTAAAAAATTGCGTCAATTTATTGACAAATAAGCCTTTTTCTGTAATAATTAGCTTAAATTAATTCGTTAATTAACACGTTTTATATGAAAAAAAACATACTTATATTTATAATCGTTTCTTTGATTAACATGTCAGCAATTACGGTGGCGAATGGGCATGATTACAGCGATGACTTTTTCGACGAATACATGGACTCATCACCCCCGGTTGCCCAACTAGATCCATGGATGCCAATGAACCGTGTATTTTTTGAATTTAACAACTACGTGTATATATCGGTGGTTCGCCCAACAACCCGTGTGTATCAATTTTTGTTTCCTCGAATAATTCGCAAGCACGTAAAGCAAGTGGTGGAAACAGTGTATATGCCTGTTGATATTGCCAATTATTTATTGCAAGGTCGCGTGGCTATGGCGGCACAACAAACGGGTCGGTTTGTTGTAAACGCTACCGTGGGGGTTGGCGGGATTTTGGATGTTGCGGACGCTTGGATGGGATGGGACTATCAGCCAACGGGGTTTGGCGATACATTGAGAATTTGGGGGGTTCCAAGGGGGCCATATTTGGTCTTGCCAATTTTAGGGCCAACAACCCTGCGAGGCACTGCCAATGTGCCGGTTCAGTATTATGTGCCAGCACTATATCTAAGTGATGACATACAGTCAAAGCTATGGGTTGGTAAACAGGTAAGCCTGTTTGAAAATCTTGTAAATGGGTATGATGCTATATATGCAAATAGTTTAGACCCATATAGTGTTGTGCGTGAATGGCAGTTGAGTAAAGGAGACTAATTATGAGGTGGATTGGCATTGGCTTGGGGATTTTGATACATGTTGGGGTGGTTGCGGCTACAATACCGTCTCCCAATGTATTTTTGCAAGAGGTATTCACCACGGTGTCTAGTTATACACAGACCGTTTCTAATAATGTACAGAGTACACAAGATATAATAGCCGCTATTCAAACCGTAGTTGAAGACAGCGTTGATTTTGAACTAATGGCGAAGCTTTCAGTGGGGCGTTCGGCATGGTCAGAGGCCAAGCCTAAGGAACGGTTAAAGTTTGTAAAAACATTTAAAAGCCATTTGTTTGATACGTATTTAAGTCAGTTTTTAGATTATGAAAGCGCCAATTTAGTGGTGAAGTTTGGGGAAACTAAGCAGCGGGGAAATAAAGCTAAAGTGCCTTGTGTGATTCAATCGGGAGATAGTCAGTTTTCGGGTGCGTTTAAAGTATATTTAAATCAATCCAAATGGAAAATTTATGACGTTGACATGGAAGGGGTTAGCTTAATTGCCGCATTCCGAGTCCAATTTTCAGCGCCAGTGCGCGACGGTGGCTTGGTGAATTTGACACGTAAACTAGAGAGAATGAATCGGTCATGATGCGGGTCCTTCGATACCCTAAACTGCTTTTAATGGGCGTGGGGTTGATAGCCCTAGCGATGGGAACACAAATTGGTCACTTTCGACTGGATGCGTCATTGGATACGTTGGTGAATCGCAATGACCCCACGCTTGAATTAACTCAATCAGTCGATGACACGTTTGGGTTTGGCGATTTGTTAGTCGTCGCGTATCAGCCCAAAACAGGGGCAGTACTCGATGCAACGCATCAAGCTAAACTGGCTGATTTTCAGGCGGACCTGTCAGTTATTAATGGCGTTGATCGCGTGTTGACTATTCGTGATTTGCCGGTGTTTCAAAATCAGCCAAAGTCTTTGGCCCAGGCCCTGTCAGACATGGTGTTTTTGCGTGATACACAGCATACCGGTTCGTTGCAGGATTGGCAGGCGATGTTTGAGAATCATCCAGTATACACTGATTTTTTAGTGAGTTCAGATCTGAGCTCAACCGCTGTATTAATTTGGGTATCTAAATCACTAACAAACGGAACAAAAAATCAACAGGCTCAGAGGAATAAGCGGCTAATTCAAGCCATTCGAACAACAATGGTTGAGTATCAAGACGATGCAAATCTGTATTTTAGTGGGATGCGCATGATTGTTCAGGACGCATTAACGTTTATTCGACGTGACATTATCGTATTTGGCGCCCTGTCGATGGGGGTATTAATGGCGATGCTATGGTTCGTATTTCGACAAGTTCGAGCTGTATTATTTCCTATGGTTACATGTATGGTGTCGCTAATTATTATGATTGGTTTATTTGGGGCGTTGCGGTGGGATGTGACGATTATTTCATCTAATTTCATATCCGTTCAATTTATCTTGAATTTAGCATTATGTTTGCATTTAATGGTCAAATATCGACAGTTGTATTTGGAAAAACCAAATAGGTCTTCCGCTGAACTGGCGATTCAAACGATTCGTATTAAGTTTATGCCTTGTGTGTTTGCAGCATTAACAACGATTGCCGGGTTTGGGTCATTATTATTATCCGATATTTTATCGGTAAGTACGTTTGGTCAAATGATGATTGTAGGCGTTTTTATTTCATTTTTTGTTACGTTTATTATGTTTACCTCATGGATGAGTCTGTTGCGTCGGCCTAAACAAGTCGTGTTTGATACGGGTTTGTTTTTAAATAACATAGCCCCCATGCTTCAAGGGCTCGTCCAGCGTGCCCCCAGAAGCATTATAATAGCGTCGCTCGTACTTGGTATTTTAAGTGGTGTAGGGATTGGGAAGTTAGATGTTGAAAATCGATTTATTGACTACTTTCGCTCAACAACAGAAATTCATCGGGGGTTATCGTATGTAGATCAGCAGTTGGGGGGTACGGTTCCGCTCAATGTTGTTATTACATTTGATGAGATAGCCCAGGCAACTACCCCTTCGGATACGTTGGATGCGTTTGATGCGTTTAATACGTTTGATACGTTTGATACTGGGGCGGGCGCCGACTCGGCGTATTGGTTTACACCAGAACGGATGCGTGTGATTAATAATACCCATCAGTATTTGACAGACTTGCCTGAAACAGGAAAAGTATTGTCATTTGGGACGCTAGTACAATTTGCAGAGCAACTAAATGGTAAGCCATTGGATACATTTTCATTAAATGTTTTATATAAAAAAATACCCAATGAATGGCGGGCTGATTTAGTAGATCCATTTGTATCAATGGATAAGAACCAGGTGTTGTTTTGGGCCCGGATGCGAGACTCTAACCCCAATTTAAAACGCAACGATTTTATACAAGACCTAAAGCGAGAGTTGCCCCAAAAAATAGGCGTTCGCCCGGACCAAATTTCATATTCAGGCCCACTGGTTTTATATAACACAATGCTTCAACGGTTATTTGAATCACAAATTCTAACGTTGGGTGGCGTGTTAATGGTTTTGTTTGGCATGTTTTGGGTATTGTTTCGATCCTTTAAAGTGGCACTTATAGGAATTGCACCCAACTTTCTAGCGGTAATTAGTGTTTTAGGGTTTATGGGATGGGCGGGTATTGCTTTGGATTTGATGACCATTACACTGGCGTCTATTGCAATGGGTATTGCCGTGGATGATACAATTCATTATATCTATCGGTTTCGTCTAAATTATATAAAGTTGGGTCGTTATACTGAAGCCGTAATCCAAACGCATCAAACAGTGGGGGCGGTTATTGTGTACACCAGTGTCGTTATTATCGTTGGATTTCTAGTTATGGTGTTTTCAACGTTTATGCCGAGTGTTTACTTTGGTCTTTTAACGAGTTTAGCAATGGGAATGGCTTTAATCCTAACCTTGACACTACTGCCACAATTATTGCTGGCCTTTCGACCCTTTGGTCCAGAGCGGTAGCCCATTCAGATGCGCGTTGCATTTTATTCTCAAGGGTGCCGGTTAAATCATTCAGAAATAGCAACGTTAAACCAACAATTTAGCAGGGCAGGATACACGTGTGTACCCCTTGAACAGGTACCAGATATTGTTGTTATTAATACGTGTACAGTGACTGAGAACGGGGATCGGGATACTCGGCGTTTAGTTCATCGGATTGTGCGTCAATCCGGAGATGTGAAAATTGCATTAATTGGGTGTCAATCTCAAATTTTAAAAGATAAACTCACCGATTTGCCGGCGGTTCAATGGGTAATTGGCAATGCAGATAAAATGCGATTAGTATCAATCATTCAAACAACCGTGACAGAAGGATTTGGTGCGCCGGTGGTCATTGTCCCGGCGATTCCCGAAGCTTCATTTTCGGTGCCTATTACCAACCGCGATCAGCACCATGTGCGCGCAAATATTAAAGTTCAAGATGGTTGTAATTTTTATTGTTCATTTTGTATTATTCCGTTTGCCCGGGGTCCGGCGCGTAGCCGAGTATTTAGTAATTTGTTGGCGGAGGCCCATCAATTGGTGATGCATGGCCATTATGAGCTGGTATTAACGGGCATTAACATGGGGACGTATTCTGACTCTGGACACACATTGGTGGCGGTTCTAGATGCCATGGAAAAGATTCCGGGTTTGTGCCGAATCCGGTTGTCATCAATTGAGCCGACAACAATTGATGACCGTATATTTTCTCGATTAATTGACACGAACTCAAAAGTCTGCCGGTATGCTCATATTCCGGTTCAGAGTGGGTGCGATGCAACACTCAAACGCATGCGTCGAAAGTACAGCATGGCAAGTTATAGGCATCAGATTGAAAAAATTATGCAATGGAACCCCGATGTGTGTATTGGTACGGATGTGATTGTAGGGTTTCCAGGAGAAAGCGAGGCGGAGTTTATGGAAACATATAGTAATTTAGAACAGTTGCCATTAGCCTACTTTCATGTATTCCCATATTCTGAACGGCAAATGGCGCATAGTCGAAAGTTTGAAAATCCAGTGGCACAACCCGTGATTCAAGCGCGCGCCAAGCGGCTAAGAATACTTAGCGCACAAAAAAAAGCGGCGTATTGTAAGCGGTATGTGGGGCAGTCAATGGGTGTTCTCATTGAACAAAAAAAAGAATACGGTTGGTTGGGGCATACCGATAACTTTATTTCAGTCTGTGTGCCGGTACATTCGACAGTAGCGCGTAACACATTAGTTTCTTGTCAGCTGACCCACTATGATTCAGAAACAGGGTTAATGCATGGGGTTATTGATAGTTCGCAACCAGATGGTCCTGCTTAGCAAACATAAGTTTTTTATCAGCCACGTTTTGATCATCGTACCCTAAAATATGCAAGATTCCATGGGTGATCAGAGTTTGAATTTCAATGTCTAGGCTATGATTAAGCTCACGAGCATGGTGGTTTGCAATATCGGGGCAGATATAAATATCTCCAATTAAACCACTCAGTGTAGAGAGGGGGGCTTCAGTTAAATTAAATGTAATAATATCGGTTTCAGATGCATCATTCAGCTGTACGCGATGCATGTCACATATTGCGGGAACGCTAACAAATGTAAACTCAAAAAAACTATTAGTAATTGTAAGGGATGTGCATAAGTAGTTTACAAACAGTTCCGTATCAAAATTCAATGAAACGGGCACTGAGTAATTAATGACACAGGTATTACTCATTAAGAGATTCGGTAATTTTGTCGTAGTTAATTCGCTGGTGATACACGCCAGTTAAGCAGTTTAAAAACGCCTGTTTTACCGTTTCAATATCAGCCAGAGTTAAGGGGCATTCATTAAGTTGATTGTCGGCAATTTTATCTTTAATAATGCGGTCGACGGTTTCGGTTATTTTTGAGGGGTTTAGTTTTTGCATTGACCGCAACGTGGCTTCAATACTGTCAGCAAGCATAACAATGCCCGATTCTTTAAATTTAGGCTTGGGCCCTGGGTATCTAAAATCAAACTCTTCAGTAGTTTCGTCATCATTTTTTTGTTGCGTGTAAAAAAAGCTCACCAAAGAGGTTCCGTGATGCTCTAAAATAAAGTCAATAAGCACGTCTGGAAGTTTATGGTGCTTAGCGAGTTCAACCCCATCTTTTGGATGGGCGGCAATAATCATTTTACTCATACGGGGTGTGAGTCGATCATGGGGGTTTTCGGCGCCTTGATTTTCACTGTAAAATAAGGGGCGTTTCATTTTTCCAATATCGTGATAATAGGCACCAATACGCGCTAAAATAGGGTTTGCATTAATGGCTTCAGCACCGGCTTCAGCTAAATTAGCCACCATAATACTGTGTTGGTAGGTACCCGGGGTCGTTGTCATTAGTTTTTTTAATAACGGGTGGTCCAAGTTTGCAAAATCCAACAGTGTTTGAGACGTTGTGATTTTGAAGCCAATTTCTAGGTAAGGGATAAAGGATAGGGCCAACATAGAGGATACAATGCCGCTAATCAAAACTAAGACTAAATGCGGGAATAACCAACTGAGTGTGGGGGTATGCATTAGCCAGGCTGCGCTGAGTAATACGCAATTGGCTAAACTACTCATATACCCTGTTTTAATAATGGTAATTCGACGACCGGTTCGGTTTACCAGGGCAATGGTTACGCAGGCACTGCCAATTAAATACATAACCAGCAATAATCCTTCGGTCGGCGCCATAAGCCCAATCGTTAGACTAGCTAAAATGCTAGTTAAAAATGCATCGCGCCGGGACTGCAGCAACGCAATGGCAATGGCTAAAAACGAAATAGGGGTGAGATATAGCCAGTTAATGCTAAACAGTTGAAATGAAATTTGGGTTAATCCATTGGCAATAATTAATAAGATACCAATAATAATCATGGGGACTGTCACGGGGGCCTTAAGTAGCACACTAATGGCGTAAAAACTTAAAAACACAATGGCTAAAAGCCCAATAAGCCGCAGCCAAGGAATGGGCTGATTAATTAAGTTATAAGCCGTAAAAATAGCCCCGTGTTGTTGAGTAATTCGATCGCCTTCATAGACAATGACTTGGCTTTTTCGATAATGAGTTGAAAACGGTTGAATAGCATTTAAAATTGTAGCGATATCCGCTTCTGTTTGTGTTTTGTCGTATCGCAAATTGGGCTCTAAAAACTGAATCAGCGTGGCTTTGATTAAGTCTGAATGTGCCGCGTTGGTAATCATTGGATCTAATAGTTGATCTAAATTGGTTAACGTGTCATCACTCAATCCCATGTCTAACAACGCTGTTGCAATATCAAATACAGTGGATTCAAGCGTGTCAATGGCGGATACGCTTTGATAGCGTTTCACTAAAGGGGTATTGGAATCCAAGCTAGGATCCAATTTCACATTGGTAAAGAATTGAAAAATACTACCGAGAATAAGCTTGTTTTTTTCTGTGTCAATTGAAAAAACTTTGGGTACGCTAGCCATTCGATCACGACGCAATTGCTCGGTTTTAGCTTTGTCTTTGCTGGTTTCAATAAACGCATCATAGGGAGCGTAAATTGTTTTTGTGGCGATGTCGCCAACCGATAAATCAAGTGTTTTAGGTATGTGGGGTAAAAACGCCAAACTCGCTAAGCAAAGTGTACCTAGCCCAATGCCAATTTGGCATAAGCGGTGTTTGGATAATCGATACTTAGTGAATAGTGATGGTAATCCAAGTCGCATCAAACTTACGATACCATGTTCGCTGTCGTTTGGCGAATTGGTGCGTTTGGGTGGTAATGGTTTGCTTTAATAATTCAACATTAAGGGGTGCTTCTTGAGTGAGGGCCTGAAGAATGACTGGATATCCAATAGCGCGAAACCCTGGGGCTGTTGGGGGGTATTGATGGTTCAATACGCGAACTTCGTCTAGCCAGCCGCGTGCAAACATACTCGATACTCGCTGGGAAATTTGGGTGCGCACCTGTTCCCAGTGAGTCGTTAGCCCAATGACAGCGACGTCAGTTCTCAATTTTTTTTGAGTCTGTGATGGCTTTTGTCCAGTTGTGAGTATGATTTCCAACGCGCGAATTAGCCGGTGGCGATTATTGGGATGGATAGTGGCAGAAGCATCGGGGTCAATTTGGTGAAGGCGCTCCCATAAGGCGAGAGAGCCCTGGGCTTCGCAAGCATCGGCTAATTGCTGTTTAAGGACTGGATCATGGGGCGCGGGGGACAAACTGTATTGGTTGAGCCACGCATAGCTATATAGAGGGCTTCCCCCACAAAAAATTAAGGGAATAGGCGCAGGAACGGCCACTTCAATGCGCGCAATATGCGCCATGAATTCACCAACGGTGTAAGGAATGTTTGGCGATTGAATATCGAGCAAATGATGGGGGACACCCTGCTGCTCATTGGGCAATACTTTGCCGGTGCCAATGTCCATACCCCGGTACACTTGAAAGGCATCAGTGCTAATAATATGGGGGCAAATACCGGTACGTGCATAATGAGCCTGTGCCAGCTGAATAGCAGCGCTGCTTTTTCCAATACCGGTGGGGCCAATGAGCATCGTGTATCGCCCCAGTGGCAGGTGGTGGTTTAGCGAATCCATTGAAACGGAGTCCGGGTGATGTCTAATATGCGCGAGGCTACATGGCCAGGGGGCTCGGAACCCATGTAGACAAAGTCAACGGCTTGCCGCCAGCTTGTCGGAATAATATCGGTGCATGGCGGCATTCCGGAGGTATTAATACTAGTGCTAAAAACAGGGAACTGCGTTTGGTTTAGCAACTTAATGAGCGGTTTGAAATTGGGTTGACGGGCACCAATAGAGCCCGTGGCTGTTGGCAAAATAAGTGTAACAGGGCCAGGCCAGTAGGTAGCCATAGCCGTATGGTGCTCGTGTGTAAGGGTGGTGCATTGCGGGAGCAGTTGCTTTGGGCTATGAATTAATTGAATTAACGGTGTGTCGGGGTTTCGGTTTTTTAAGCGATTGATTTTTTTTCCAACAGCGGGTGATGCGCGGCCAATAAGTCCCCAAATGGTATCGCAAGGAAAAATGCCTACGGCATCGTTATGCAGGGCGTTTACAATAGTATCTAAAGACGGCATAGTTTTATAATACAACAATTTCAGCGTGCAGTGCTTGCCCAAAGGTGCCAGTGCCCAAACAGTTGGAGCAACCATGGCCCCGGCATACTGTGCAGGGGGTGGGGACCAACTTCTGATGAATAATGCCACGCAAACACCCCTGTAACATAGCGTTTGATACGCCCAATTGTTCAAGGCGTTGCCAAACGCCGGCAACACTATGGCTATGCAAAGATGCAGGGACTAGATGCCCCGTGTAAGCCGCTTGACAAGCAATGGTAGCGGTTTCAGAGTCTCGAATTTCGCCAAGCATAATAATATCGGGGTCTTGGCGCAGCGTGGCTCTTAATCCGGTACCAAATGTATACCCAGCCTCAAGATTAATTTGAGTTTGACGCATAAAGTCAAAGTGGTATTCAATCGGGTCTTCTAAAGTAACAATATTTTTCTGAGCATGGTTTAGTTCATGCAACAATGCATATAGGGTGGTTGTCTTTCCAGAGCCCGTAGTACCGGTGACCAAAATTAATCCAGATTCTTTACGAATTAATCCCAGTAATTGATCGTGCTGACGGGGTTGAAACCCACAGTTTTTTAATGAGAAATGGATGTTTTGATGAAAAATTCGAATGGCCACATCATATCCAAAATGGGTGGGAATAACGGATACACGAGTATCTACGGGTTTGCCGGGTTCCTGGGCTGCATGCAACGTCAGGCGCCCATCTTGTGGCCGTTGGTGTTCACCAAGTTTCAGATTGGCGCGAAAAATTAATTGATTAACGAGTTGTCGGAGGCTTTGGGGTGGAAGTGTGTAAATAGGCGTGAGTTGTCCTAGAATTCGGTAATAGACATGCCCGTATTCATTCCGATTATAAATATGAATATCAGATGCGCGATGATCAATTCCATTAAATACTAAATTGGCTAGCGGATCGTTGCTTTTGGATTGATGATAATGGTAAATATCGCCCGGTGACATTAAGATAATGCGGGGGCGTTTCAGCGGCCAGGTGTCGGCAACTACTTGTAAATATGGGTGAAATGGGTTGCTAGTTGCAAGGGCATAGTCGTGCTGGGTAGCGTAAACAGGAATAATGTCCATATGATCAGCGGGCGGAAGTTCTTGCCAGAGTACGGGGGTTGAATCATCCACCCATAGCGAATCAAGGCTTAAATAGGGGATTTTATAGTAATGCGCCACTTGGGTGTAAAACATAGTGGGGTCATTACGGCTTCGAATATACTCAAATTGATCAAAAAAAGACAGCGTTTTTATTTCGTTGCGTAAATCTTTTTTGACTAAAAGACCATATAGCAATTTAATACACAAAGACACAAGACTGGGGTTAGTCGCTAATTAAAACTTCTTTGAAAGCATCCAGTTCTTCTAATGCTTCACCCGTTCCAATAGCCACACATTGCAGTGGATCTGGGGCAATTTTAACAGTGATGTTAGTTTCAGCCTGAATTTGTTTGTCTAATCCGTTTAATAATGCTCCACCACCGGCTAAAACAATGCCGTCATCCATAATATCGCTAGATAATTCGGGGGGGGTCTTTTCGAGTGTAGTTCTAATACCTTCAATCATGCTGCTAATGGGATCTTTAAGCGCATCCCGAATTTCTGTTCGAGTTAAGGTAAATGTTTTAGGCAAACCAGACACTAAATCTCGGCCACGTACGGCCATGGATTTTTCATCTTTGGTATCATAGGCCGAGCCTAGTTTCATTTTAATTTCTTCAGCTGTTCGCTCACCAATTAACAATCGGTAGTTTTCACGGCAATGTGAAATAATAGCTTTATCCATTGCGTCACCAGCGACACGAATAGACTTAGAAACAACAATGCCGCCCAATGAAATAACCGCCACTTCAGTTGTTCCACCGCCAATATCAACAATCATGGAGCCTGTGGGCTCTGAGACGGGCATGCCGGCGCCAATGGCCGCAGCTAAAGGCTCTTCAATTAAATAGACTTCTTTAGCACCCGCTTGATAAGCGGCGTCTAAAACGGCGCGTTTCTCAACTCCGGTAATACCCGATGGAACCCCAATAACAATGCGGGGTTTTAGTAAATAGAATCGATCAGATAGTGCGCGTTTAATAAAATGCTTTAACATAGTTTCTGTCACTTCAAAATCAGCAATTACACCATCTTGTAAGGGCCGGACGGCAATAACATTTCCAGGTGTTCGACCAATCATTTTTTTAGCTTCATCACCAACAGCTAATACATGATTGTTTTTAACATCCAGCGCAACAACCGATGGCTCTTGAATGATAACCCCGCGGCTTTGAGCAAATACTAAAATGTTGGCAGTGCCAAGATCAATCCCCAAATCGCATCGAAAGTGTGCGGTCCAGTCGGAAAATCGTTTTTTAAGAGACATGGGCTTTTTTAGCCAGTTGGGACTTTTTTCGAGCCGAGGCTTTCTTCTTGAGAATGCCTTTAGAAACAAGTTTGTCTAACAAACGCAAAGCAGATCGCACATGCGTCGTTTTCTCGTCTGGGCTGAGCCCACTGGTTGTTTCCAATGCACTATATGCCTGGTTGATTACAGTCTTCAATCGAGACTTATAGTGTCGGTTTCGATCAGTGTTTCGCTGATTTATCTTTATGTTTTCTTTTGCTGTTTTTGTATTTGCCATACCTAATATATACCTCTAATATTTTACAAAATAATCGTTTAAGTTTGCTATTGACGTAGTATATCACTTTGATATACATTTTGACCATGACTTGCTATTATGTTTGCCCCAAATTTCTATGTCAATTCTAGGGTGGTTCGCGAAGCGCGACCGAATTATTAGTCGTAAAAAAGGGCATGCTCGGTTAGATATTCCAAGTGACTTATGGGTAAAATGCTTTTCATGTGATGCTACATTATACTTAAAGGAACTGGAGCAGAACAATAAAGTATGCCACGAGTGTCAGTACCACTTTCGATTATCCCCCGAAGAACGTTTAAATTACTTTTTTGATAGGGACTCATTTGAAGAGTATTATTCAGATATTAAGCCGAAAGACTTTTTGGGCTTTAAGGATACCCATTCGTATGCGTCTCGGATTGAGGCCAGTCAGAAAAAAACACAGCGTTCCGATGCGGCGGTTGTTGGGACCGCTAAAATTGAAAATTTAAGTGTTAATGTTGGCCTTATGGATTTTGCGTTTATGGGGGGGTCCATGGGGTGTGTCGTGGGGGAAAAAATAACTTTAATCACTGAAATGGCGATTAAAAACAAGCGTCCCTTAGTTGTATTTACATCATCGGGCGGCGCGCGAATGCAAGAAGGAATTATGTCCTTGATGCAAATGGCCAAAACGAGTGCAGCATTGGCTAAATTAAGTGAGGTGCGTGTTCCATATATTTGTGTACTGTGCGATCCGACAACGGGGGGCACATCCGCCAGTTTTGGGATGCTAGGGGATGTGACCTTAGCGGAGCCCGGTGCCTTAATTTCATTTGCGGGCCCCCGAGTTATTGAACAAACAATTCGTCAGAAATTACCGCCAGGATTTCAGCGCTCGGAGTTTTTATTAGAAAATGGCATGGTGGATCGTGTAGTACATCGTAAAGAGATGCGCAGCACGGTAGCTGGCTTAGTTCGTGCATTGGGTGGCAGTAAATGAATCAGAATAGACCAAAGCCAATGGCTTTTGAAGCCCCATTAGCAGACTTGGAAGATAAGATTGAGTCCCTAAAAGCATTAAGTGAAAAGGGAGAACTGAATTTAGCGGATGAAATTGCTAATATTGAGGCACGCGCACGGGAACTTAAAAAAGACATATACAGTAATTTGTCACCAGCGGATATTATTCAAATTGCACGGCACGCAGAGCGTCCCAATTCTTTGTATTTAGCCAATACAATTTTTGACCAGTTTTTAGAGCTTCATGGGGATCGATTATATAAAGATGATCCATCGATAGTTTCCGGTGTGGCGACAATGGGGGATCAAAGATTGGTCTTTATTGGGCATCAAAAAGGCAGCAATACTAAAGAAAATTTATACCGAAACTTTGGCATGCCGCATCCGGAAGGGTATCGAAAAGCATTGCGCATGATGCGTCTAGCGGATAAGTTCTCGTTGCCAATTATATCATTTATTGATACCCCAGGGGCGTATCCTGGTCTGGAGGCGGAGCA
Organism: bacterium UBP8_UBA6595; assembly: GCA_002433595.1. Lineage (GTDB taxonomy): Bacteria > Margulisbacteria > Marinamargulisbacteria > UBA6595 > UBA6595 > UBA6595. The sequence goes on from DJIL01000045.1 coordinate 28,809, forward strand.
GCGTGGTCAAGCCGAAGCCATTGCAACCAATCTAAAGTATATGGTTACAGTGTCCGTTCCAATTGTTTCATTTGTTATTGGTGAGGGGGGCTCCGGCGGTGCATTGGGTATTGGGGTAGCGAATCGTTTGTATATGTTGCAACACTCAGTTTATTCGGTTATTTCACCTGAAGGGTGTGCGTCTATATTATTTAAAGACGCCAGCAAAGCACCCTTTGCGGCTGAAAACTTGAAGATAACGGCAAAAGACATTGTGGAGCTGGGTATTGCAGATGGTATTTTAGAAGAGCCCTTGGGTGGGGCGCACTATAATCCTGAAGTGATGGCTCAAACAATTAAGGCTACAATTGAAACAGACGTGAAAGAATTGTCTCAACAGTCACCAGAGTCACTAAAACAAGAGCGATATAACAAGTTTCGACAGTTTGGTACATTCGAATAATCGACAATAAACCGGTTGGTCGGGGTAGCAAGATTCGAACTTGCGGCCCCCTGTTCCCAAAACAGGTGCGCTAACCGGGCTGCGCTATACCCCGAACCGATAATATCTATCATAGCGTATATGCGATGATAGTTCAACCAAATGGATTGGGGTAAATGAACGGGCTTTGTGGGTGAAAGGGCCGTTATTTCGCTAGCACAACAAGGCCTCTTTGTGGCAACAAAGAAAAACAAGATTATTCGTTCTTGCTTCAAAACTACACGACCTTCATAGGTAAGCGGGACCTATAATTAACCATGCCGCACGCGTGGACCCTCTATAACGAATTAAATGACGACTAGTAGGGAATAACGATTATTAAATAGTTCAGTCTCAATAAGTTATGCAAAAATAACTTCAAAAAACAGAGCGAGAGCTAAAAACCAAGGACTACACTTCAAAAATGATAACCATCGTTGATTTTGTGCTGTTCGAATCCTTTGCGCGCATCTCCGAATGGGAAAAGCAAGAGCGGGAAAGGGAAATCCAACAAACGTGAGAATTGGCAGGCTTAAATTATCGCTAAATGCGCGTGTGATGAATTGAAAAAAACAATCGTTTTTGTTACAATAGATCTATGGAAATAGGGGTTCTTGGTACAGACTTCCGACAAACACCTATCGCAATGCGTGAGCAGTTGTGTATGGACCCCGAACTGCGTGATCGCCAATTGCAGAACTTGCGGAAGCAGGCCGGGTTTTCTGAATGTGTGTTTTTGACAACCTGCAATCGGGTTGAACTCTATGTGGCCGCACCGGATATTCAGTCGTGTTTAAAGCGATTAAAAACAGCGTGGGTGGGGGATACGAGTGATGTAGGGGTGCATGCGTACTATCACGATGTGGCAATTGAACATCTATTTTCTGTCACGAGTGGACTGAAATCGATGGTGTTGGGAGAAAGCGAGATTTTAGGTCAGGTAAAACAAGCATACCAGCAAGCGGCCAATGCACAACTAACCGGACCGTATTTAAATAAATTATTCCAATCCAGTATTGCTTTGGGTAAGCGTGTGCGTGAAGAGACGGGAATTGCCCAGGGGGTGTATTCCATTAGCTCTATTGCAGTGGATCAATTTAGAGACAATAATCTAGAGTTTTTTGGAGAAGCGGTATTGGTGATTGGTGCCGGAACCATGGCGCGGCGTGCGGTTAAAAAAATGGTGGCGATTGGGCATTCTTTTGTAACACTCACCAATCGAACGGAATCTACGGGGGAGGTATTGGCTGCAGAGCTTGGCGTTGCGTATGTACCTTGGGAGTCTGCGTTTACGAACATTAACCATTATCCCAATGTGTTAGTAGCGGTTGGTGCCAAAACGCCCGTTATTATCCCAGATATGATTACGCGAACATCGATGATGATTATTGATTTGGGAATGCCACGCAATGTGCATTCGGATGTGGATCAGCGCCCGGGTGTTTCAGTTACATTGGTGGATGATTTGACCACGATTGCCAATCGCAATGTATCGGCACGAAAGCAGGCGTATGGGGATGTTGAAATGCACATGCAGGAGCAGCGGTTGGAGTATCAGCGGTGGGTAGCCTATCGCCAAGCCGCTATAGCCGTGTAACGAAACGAGTGCCTGGGTACGTCTATCTTGTTGGTGTGGGGCCCGGGGAACCCGATTGTGTCACCCAGCGGGTCCTGGATGTGTTGGGTCAGGCGGATGTGGTGTTGTATGACTACCTGGTTCATTCCAGTGTTTTGGCGCACGTCCCCCCTCAGGCTACAGTTGTGTGTGTGGGTAAACAGCGGGGACGCCATAGTCAGACTCAGGTCCAGATTAATACCCAGATGATCGCTTATGCACAAGATGGCCACCGAGTTGTTCGGTTAAAAGGCGGGTCACCGACGGTATTTGGGCGTGGCGGTGAGGAAATGATAGCGTTGACGGAGGCGGGAATTGCGTTTGAGTTGGTGCCGGGGGTGTCCTCGGTGTTCGGGGTGTTGGAGCGGGTGGGGATTCCGGTGACGCATCGGGATTGTGCTCGGTCGGTTGCGGTGGTGTCGGGGGCATCGGCGCATCAGGGCGAGTGGCGGGGGCGGGTGCCCAATGCGGATACGTTGATTGCGGTGATGGCGGTCAAAAACAGTGCGGCATTTATTCAGCAAGTGTTGGCGGATACGGATCATACGCCCGATACACCAGCGGCGATTATCTACAAAGGCACGTCCGCCCATGAACAGGTCTGGGTCACAACGGTGGGGGGGATGCAAGCGATTGCGAGTGAAGTACAGTCGCCAGCCTTAGTTGTGATTGGGCCTGTGGTGCGGTATCGCGAGTATTGTGAGGGGTATCGACAGGGACCGTTGACGGGGACTCGCATTGTGAGTTTGCGGCCGCAATCGCCGGTTGCATTGCCCACAACACGGGGCTCGTGGGAGGCGCAGTGGCAGGCCGACGGCGCGGATGTGGTTCGGTATCCGGTACAGGATATTCACCGCATTGCAGCGCCGATGGTTCCGGTGGATACGGCGGATTGGGTGGTGTTTACCAGTCAGATTGCGGTGAGCTGTTTTGTGGATTGGTTGCGGGAGCACCGACTGGATTGGCGATCGGTATCGGGTAAGGTGTTGGCGATTGGTTCTGCAACGTCGGCGGTGTTGCGGGCGGTTGGCATCCAAGCGGATGGGGTTGCGGAGCAATCGGATCAGGAAGGGGTTTTAGATCTTTTTCCTCAGAATATGTCGGGGGAGTCGGTGTTGTTTCCGTGTTCGGAACGGGCACGGCCCATGCTAACCGATACGGTGACCCAGCGCGGGGGGCAAGTGGTGGTGTTGCCGGTCTATACGGCGGTTACGCAGCAGCGGTACACGGTTCCTTTGTACGATGGAGATTGCGTGGTGTTTACCAGCGCGGGGACGGTTGCGGCGTTTTTTGAGAAGCATGAGACGGTGCCAGATATTGTGGCGTGGGTGTGGGGGGAGCGAACGAAACAGGCCTTGCGGGGCTACTTTTCGGGGCCGATTCGATTGGTTGAGGATATGTTAAATAAACAAGGGTAAGGGATGCTGATTTCAGTCCGTCGGATAGAAGTAAGGTCTGAAACAAAATTAGTTTTGTCTGCAGCATAGTGCCCTCAATCCCCCGAAGCCATCAAAGCCAGCATAAGCGGGTGGTTATAGTTCGGGATTTTCTAAACTTTTTAATTGGAGATGAGATCCGATGAACCGAATTGCTTCGTGAAGCGCATAGAATGGGTCTGCTCTATCAACAAAAGCATCGAATTCTCCGGAAACTGTAGAGGCAAGGGGAAGTATTGGATTTTCCTTTAGTGCTGCTTCATAGTTATTTTGAAGTTCAGTTCGAGTTTTATCGTGTATGTTCTGCTGTTTTGTTGAATGAGCCAAACGATTCCTTTTTATAGTCTGAAAAAATTTAAGTATTAGAGTTTTTTGATCAGACTGGGGGTTGGCTTCGAGGTAAGCTTTGGTTTTTTCTAAAGCATCTAGTGTTACATCTATCCGTGTTTTAAGTGCCTCGAGTAACAATTCTGGAACTGTTTTAGTTTCTAGTTTTTTTAAGAGGCTAGCGAATGATTTTTTAGGATTGATTAGGAATTTACCACGTATCTTTTTGTTAGTTCCATTCTTAATACAGTTAATTATTGCGTCTTTATGCTCCAATAAAATGGCTCGATCAATTTTACTTACTGGACTAAAGACGTTTTCAGAGAGTTTGCCCTTTAATTCCTTTAAAACGTTAATGTTCAGATCTACAGAGTCGTTAGTTAGTATTTGGATGTTTGCTTTTCGGGTAAGTTCAAATAGAGGGGTGTAAGCGGACTCAAGGTTCATGAGTGAAAAGTCTACAGAATCTAAATCAGTAACGCACAACTTATGACGTTCACATACGCCTAGGTCTCTGTTATGTAGGTTTGGTACTAGTGCATAGCTAGTTAGAATCATGGATGCAATATCCTCATGGTCTGGATAAACGAATTGTAAAATTTTGTAGTTATCAAATTTAAACGATCTAAACGCGGCTATTGCATCAGTTGCAACTAGAACTTGCTTTGTTGATTGATCAATGACCGGTGTTTGTTCAGGGGCTATGAGACCGCTGGTAAGTGGTCGGCTCTGTTTCTGGAAAGTTTCTGCAACTATTTTTAATATTTTTGCATTACAATTACTTGACATAAGAGTGTCTTTAATAAAAAGCGTCCTATCTTGAGAAGTATAGACGCCTTCTAATTCACCAGGATCGCTGTGTTCTTCTGGGAAATGCTTAAGTTTTAATGTGTCTATACGCGTCAAGTCGTCTGAATTTAGGTTCTCTAAAACTCCTGCTGCGTCTATAGCAACCTGGCGGTGTGCTGTGGGTAGGGGGCTAGTCATCGTTGGGAAGTTTGGGTCCTGACTTCGGTGGAAACCGTTCTGGGGATAGCCATTGCTACGGGATAGTAATGCTGCTCCAAACAATGCGCTTTTAAATTTCATAAGAAATTCTCCCTCTGTACTATATTCAGTATACAAACTATATTTAGTATA
>DJIL01000045.1:34154-36214 GCA_002433595.1 bacterium UBP8_UBA6595
ACTATATTTAGTATACAAACTATAAATCAGTATACAAAAAAATACAAAAAAATACAAAAAACTTTATTAGTTGTCAATATTTTTATTTTTGTAGTGCCAGTAATTGTCAGAAAAGTTGGTCTAAAATAAATGCCTATAATTCTAATTTTTGGTCATTGTCAGGATTTCTTGCGTAGGTATTTTCTGAAAACAGGCGTATAGCGGTGCTTAGCGCATATAACCAATGTGGTCTACCTTCTGAATAACCACTGAGGCGCCGACCCGCTTGTTCCACCGCTTTCTGGAGTTCTATGATACGTTTCTCCAAGTTCGATTTATCATCCTCTGACATTTTTTTTGGGTCGCTCTTCATAGTGTTTTCAAGTAGTTTCCATAATTCATTTGACAGTTGGTCCGCCCGTGTTGCAGCATCGGCATGCCCTCTTATTTCCTCTTTTGAACGATTGTGTTGGGTGCTTGAGTGCTGTATCATAATCTTCCGTAATTGCGATTTAAATTCATCTAATCGCTTCCGCATAGTTAATTTCAGATTTGGGGTTTCTTTCAGCTTTAGGGTTTCTTTCAGCTTTAGGGTTTCTTTCAAGGCGGTTAACCCAGCATCTATTCGTAAAGCAAGTGCCTCTTTTAATAATTGGGGAGTCGTTTGTGTTTTTAATTGATCTAAGAGGTCAGTAAATGATCTTTCAAGATCATTGTTGTACCTTGTATCATCGTCTTTCAGTTTGTTGATGTTATCACGCTTCATGGAATCAATAATGGACGCTCTATTCTCTTCCAATACATCTATTTTAATGCAATCGAATGGACTAAAGTCCAGATGGTGTATTTCATCACGGACCCGCTTTAAAATTTTAGTGGCCGTAGTTATGGAGTGGTCATTTAGTATTGGGATTTTGTGGTCAATCAATAACATCAGAGACATCAATGCTGTGTTGTAAAATGTCGATAATGAAAAATCGGTGTTATCTAAATCAGTAACGCATAATGCACCATCGCATACTCCCATGTCCCGGTTATGCAGGTGAGGAACAATGCAAAGCGCAACGAGGATCATGGGTAAAATATCAGGGTTTTCTCTATGAGAAATACCTAATTGCTTAAAGCGATCAAAGCTAAACGATCTAAATGGGCGGCCATCGGTTGGCGTTATCTGAGGAGTAGCAGCTAAAAGTTTACCTGTTTCAGCTTGAGCTATAGTTTGTTCAGGCGCTACAATTTCACTATGAATTGAAGGGAATTCTTCAGATAATACTTCATTTAATAGATCAAACATCTTCGTAAAAACAATGCTAGTAGGGAAACTGGGTTTAACAAAAAGGCGACCATCGAGTCCTTGTATAGTGCCTTCAGTTTCGCACTTATCGCTATATTCTTCTATAAAATCCAACAGCTTATCTTTTATTGTTATTGGAATTGTGTGGGTGCCATCCGGTACAGTAAAGGGGCTTTTTCCTTCAAGTGTGGGGCAATCTGAGTCAGTGCTTTGGGGTGGTTGTGTAAAATGGGGGTCATCGCTTCGGTGTAGAGTACCCTGATTACTATAGTTGCCCAATAACCCTAAGCCTGCCCCTACTACTGCTCCTACTGCTGTTCCTGCCACTACTGCTAATGTCGATCTTTCTGCTAATGATCTTTGATTTTTTGCTCTTGATCTTGCTTCTGGCAATCCTGATCTTGCTCCTGATTTTGCTTCTGGTAATCCTGTTCCAATCATTTTTTAGTTCGCTCCTGTTACTTTTACTTGGCTTGGAATTTAAAATTAAACCAAAAATTAATAGTCATTCCCCAATGTATAATTCGATATAAACTTGATATAATTATACGTCTAATGAAAAATAATTTTCAATCATGTATAATTCGATATAAATTTGATATAATTATACGTCTAATGTATACGTCTAATGAAAAATAATTTTCAACCATATCGGCAGACAGCCGCAATGCGTGAATTTTTTGCAGAAACCGATGTCTTGCCCCGGCATTTTATTGCCCCCCTATTTGTTCAACACGGCTTAACTACCCCCGTTCCCATTGATTCCCTACCCGGCAACTACCGTTAC
>DJIL01000030.1 GCA_002433595.1 bacterium UBP8_UBA6595
GCATCCAACTGATCATCCTGAATCTGAGCAATAATATCATCGGTTTTAGACTCTGTTACCACCAAACGAATTTGCGGGTTAGCCTCTGAAAACTTCTCTAAAAACAAGGGTACACTATATGGGGATAACGTTGGCATAATGCCCAATCTGAAAATTCCCTGCACCGGCTCAGCCGTTTGAGATACCGTCATTAATACATCGTATTCATGCAAAACCTGACGCGCCTGCTTAATAAATAATGCCCCCGGCGGGGTTACTTTTACCGGCTTTTTTGATCGATCAAATACGGGGAATCCCAACTGATCCTCTACCTTCATAATTTGAGTGGATAACGACGGCTGAGATACTGAACATCGCGTAGCCGCACGCCCAAAATGTCGCTCTCGATACACCGCTACTATATACTTTAATTGATCAATACTAAACATTTAATCAATAGAATAATATAAATAAATTTTAAAATCAATAGGTAAAAACTATTGGCTAATTGAAAATATCTATTGGCTTTACTCTAAAAACCAGCGTATTATATAGTCTAGTTTATTACTGATCAATTACCAAGGAGTTTCTAATATGACACAACCCATTATTGGCCAACAACTGCCTGAATTTTCACTTCAAGCCTTTATTGAAGACAAATTTTTAACTGTAACCCAAGATGATTTAAAAGGAACCTGGGGCGTTTTCTTTTTCTACCCCGCTGACTTCACATTTGTCTGCCCCACTGAGTTGGGCGATTTAGCGGATCAATACGCAACCTTTCAAGGCCTGGGCGTTCGTGTATACTCGGTGAGTACCGACACACACTTTACCCACAAAGCCTGGCACGATGCATCCGATACCATTAAAAAGATTAAATACCCCATGTTGGCAGATCCAACGGGCAGCTTTTCCCGTGCATTTGGCGTATATGATGAACAAACTGGCCTGGATTACCGCGGGACATTTGTTGTAAATCCTGAAGGCAATATTGTTATTGCCGAGGTTAATGACAATGGCATTGGTCGAAACGTGGATGAATTGCTTCGGAAAGTTAAAGCCGCACAATACATTGCTAAAAACCCCAATGAAGTATGCCCCGCAAAATGGGAAGAAGGGTCTGCGACACTCACTCCTGAATTAAGCTTAATCGGTAAACTATAAGAATTTTTAGTATGTTAGACGCACCGACACGTGAGCAAGTAGCCGAAGCCCTCTCACGATTGGATGGCCCCATTACCTTGGCCGTCCAGCCGTGTGAGCATCCCAAGCAACCGGAGTTGATCGCGTTACTGGCTGCCGTGAGTGACACGTCTAAACATGTTCACTGTGTTGAGCTGGGTGATCCCAGCCCCATTCCACGTGTTCACATTCATACTGACCAAGGGGCTACCGGCGTTTCGTTCACTGGAATACCCGGTGGTCATGAATTTAGCTCATTAATTTTAGCTATTTTAAATGCCAATGGCAAAGGAAAACTCCCCGACGCTATATTTTTAGATCGTATTCAAGCCTTGCGTCATCCACGCGCCTTGCGTACATTTGTATCCCTATCGTGTGCCACCTGCCCGGATGTGGTCCAAGCCTTGAATATGATTGCGATTCAAAACCCCAACATTCAGCATGATACGATTGACGGAGGGTTTACGCCTGAGCTAATTGACCGCTTGGCTGTTCAAGGTGTCCCCGCTGTGTTTGATGGCAATACGTTGTTGCTATCTGGCAAAACAACACTCAGCGATATTTTAGATCGGTTAACCGAATCCGATCCCGACGCTCAGTCACCGCCAACCCTATCCCCGCAATCGCATACAACCGACGTTTGTATCGTGGGGGGTGGGCCGGCGGGATTATCCAGTGCCATTTACTTAGCCCGAAAAGGTATTAAGTGTACTATTGTCACGGATCATGTGGGGGGGCAACTGAAGGATACGCTGGGTATTGAAAATTTTATTGGCACATCTTACACAACCGGGCCCGAATTAATTCAAAATTTAATCAAACATGTTCACGATTATCCCACCATTGTTATTTTGGATAATCGAACAGCTACACGCGTAACAAGCGATCATTGCGTGGTTTTGAACACGCAAGAAACGATTCAAGCCAAAGCCGTTATTATCGCTACGGGTGCGCAATGGAAAACATTAAATATACCCGGAGAAGATGACTATATTGGCAATGGCGTTGCATTTTGTCCCCATTGCGATGGGCCTTTTTATGCAAACAAGCCGATTGCCGTTATTGGTGGTGGTAATTCAGGTGTGGAAGCCGCTATTGATTTAGCGAACACTGTGAGTCATGTAACCGTGTTGGAATTTGGTGAAGGGCTCAATGCCGATGCTGTTTTGGTGAATCGGTTGCATCACTGTACCAATGTCACCTGTATTACTCAGGCAAAAACCGTGGCCATTATTGGCAATGGGACAACGGTCACCGGGATTCAGTATATTAATCGAAACGATAACCGCTTGCACACACTTGATCTGGCGGGTGTCTTTGTTCAAATTGGCTTAAAGCCCAATAGTGATCTGGTGCATTCACTAGTCACTAGTACCGACTACGGCGAAATAGAAATTACGGATCACTGCCATACCAATATACCCGGCATTTTTTCTGCGGGAGATGTGACAACAACACCCTATAAGCAAATTGTAGTTGCCTCTGGGGAAGGCGCCAAAGCCGGTATGGCCTGTGCCTCATTTATTCAGGGGATTTAAATTCAGTACTGTAAAAGCTTCCACAGTTATTGGTTTGTGCCAGACTATCGTCAATCATATGCATGCCCACAGTTAGCATCATATTGACACTCCAAGCCTGTATCGAGTCTTTAAAATTACCCTGAGATTGCCATTGTTGTACCGTATCACGCGCTTGGATCAGCTCTGATCGTGTCCGAATAATACCCACCGATTCATTGATCAATTTACGAATAGCTTTAATTTTGAAATCTAGGCCCGATGCCTCTGGCAACCGCTCTGGCCACTTGGTGTCTTGGCTTGATACCGCATTTGACTCAATACCATTAGTACGAATATGCCGCGCAGCTCGATACCCAAAGACCAAGCCTTCCAGTAACGAATTCGACGCTAACCGATTGGCTCCATGCACACCTGTATTGGCGACTTCACCTACCGCATATAGCTGTGAAATCGTTGTTTCTCCGTTTTCATTAACCTGAACGCCACCCATGGTGTAATGAGCCGCTGGCACTACTGGCAACTGGCTGCATGGGTTAAAGCCATTGGCTATACAATACGCATGCAATGCCGGGAACCGGCGGGCAATTGGAACCGAGCATAGCGTCATATCCAGCCAACTATGGCTACTGCCTGCACGCAAGGTTTTGGCCACTGCTCGAGACACAATATCGCGGGGAGCCAGGTCTCTATCTGGGTGTACGCCATCCATAATAAAGTCGCCCGACAAATCTCTCAGACGAGCGCCTTCGCCACGAACCACTTCAGATACTAGAAAATTAGTTCCGTACAGCAACGTTGGATGAAACTGAACAAATGCCATATCTCGAATTTTTGCTCCAGCCCGATGTGCTAGTCCAATGCCATCGCCATAGCACCCCTCTGGCGCGGATGTTTGTGCATACATATGCGCCGCACCCCCCGTGGCTAAAACAATTGATTTAGCATACACATGCTGACGGCAGCCAGCGATATAAACCACACACCCATAACACCGAGTTTTATTATTAGGGCCCGATTCACAAAGCAATTCAACCACAGTGGCTTGATCCACCATTGTCACCCGATTATGTTGCGATACTGCCCGATACATCGCCTTATGAACATTGTGCCCAGTTTGATCCCCAACATGCAAAATCCGCCGACGCTGATGTGCCGCCTCACGCCCCAAATGATAGGCACTGCCTTGGCCAGACTCACGGTCAAAATCAACCCCCATAGCGACTAAATCTTGAATACGAGCCGGCCCTTCCCGCACTAAAATATCTACCTTATCTGGATCGCATCGCCCACCACCAGCAATTAAAGTATCCTCCCGATGCAATGCCACTGAATCTACCGGCGACATCACCGAGGCAATCCCCCCCTTGGCCCACGTTGTCGTTATGTTAGCCGGCGATGATTTAGATAGCACCCATACGCTGCCCTGTTGAGCCAGCTCATACGCACTCGTCAACCCAGCAATTCCCGCTCCCACAACAATATAATCCACATCCATAGACAATATGATATCATTTGTTAGTATGGAGTATAAACCAAGTAAATTTGAAGCGCGTTGGCTCAACCAGTGGGAAGCAACAAATCCGTATCAGTTGGCCGCAACCCCAACAGACCGTCCAAAAAAATATATTTTAGAAATGTTTCCCTATCCATCCGGCAATTTACACATGGGGCATGTCCGAAACTATAGTTTAGGCGATGTATTGGCTCGGTTTTATCGAATGAATGGGTATGATGTTCTGTACCCAATTGGATTTGATGCGCTGGGTCTTCCGGCTGAAAACGCGGCTAAAAAACACAATACTGATCCTCAAAGTTGGACTAAAAGCAATATTAATCATATGATTCAACAGCTCAAATCATTGGGTCTCAGTTATGATTGGACCCGTTTAGTTCAAACCTGTGATTCTGAGTATTATCGCTGGAATCAGTGGTTTTTTATTCAGTTGCTAGCAAAAGGCCTTGCTTATAAGAAAAAAGCGCCCGTTAACTGGTGTAGCCCCTGCCACACCGTGTTAGCCAATGAACAAGTAGTGGAGGATGCGTGCTGGCGATGTGCCACCCCCATTCAACCCCGTGAATTGTCCCAATGGTTTTTAAAAATCACGGACTATGCCGACGAATTGCTGGATGACCTAGCTGATTTAGAGCCCCCAAGCGGTGGGTGGCCCAAAAAAGTCACCACCATGCAAGCCAATTGGATTGGGCGATCCAGCGGCGTTCATATCGAATTCAAAACCGATCACACGCCAATTAAAATTTACACCACGCGCCCCGATACAGTGTATGGTATTACGTATTTGGCCATTGCCAACAATCACCCCTTTGTGCGGGAGCACATTCAGAACCCTGAAATTCTTGCCGCTATTGCCACAATAAGCACTGATTCAGAGTGTCCCCACGGTGTCTTTACGGGTCAGTATGCCCGGAGCCCATTTACAAACACCCAAGTTCCCATTTGGGTTGCTAATTATGTGCTTATGGATTACGGATCCGGTGCTGTGATGGCCGTTCCGGCCCATGACGAGCGAGACTTTGCCTTTGCCACTCAGTACAAGCTCCCCATTATTCCTGTAATTTCTAAAACGGGTGAATGCCCAGCCACCCTCAGTGAGGCCTATACCGAGCCGGGTATTATGTGTCTGGATCACTCGGAGTATGCCGGCATGCGTAGCGAGGCCTTTACCGAAACTATAATTGGTTGGATTGAAGCGAGTGGCGTTGGGTCTGCTACCACCCAATACCGGTTACGCGATTGGCTTATGTCCCGGCAACGGTATTGGGGAACCCCCATACCGGTGGTCTATTGCGATGCCTGCGGTATTGTTCCGGTTCCAGACAATCAATTGCCGGTCAAACTGCCTGAATCTGTTGACTTTTCTAAGCCCAACAACCCCTTGGATAATTGTCCGGAATTTGTAAACACCCAATGTCCAACCTGTGGACAGGCAGCGCGACGTGAAACCGATACCATGGATACGTTTATGGATTCCTCATGGTACTTTTTTCGGTATTTAAACCCCACCGATACCACGCAAGCCATTGACCCAAGCTTGGCGAATCATTGGTTGCCAGTGGATCACTATATTGGTGGGATTGAACACGCGATTTTGCACTTGCTGTATGCTCGGTTTTTTACACGCATTTGCCGTGATTTAGGCTTAACGACTGTCTCCGAGCCCTTTAAACATTTATTAACCCAGGGCATGGTTATTAAAGACGGAGCAAAAATGTCAAAATCACTGGGAAACACGGTTGATCCAGGTGAGATTATTGAGCGATATGGCGTAGATACCACCCGATTATTTATTTTATTTGCTGCGCCACCGGAACGCGACTTAGCGTGGTCTGATCAAGGCGTTGAGGGGTCATTTCGATTTTTATCTCGAGTTTTTCGATTGGTCACCCAAGCATCTGAAGCCATTGATTCAAGCGCTATTGAAACAGCGCAACACCAAACTATTGCGGCTGTTACCCAAGATATTCAACGGTTTCATTATAATACAGCGATTAGCCACTTAATGACTTTTGTTAACACGCTAACAAAGCGAGGCACCACACCTGATGCTATTAAAACATTATTAGTATTGCTGGCCCCATTCGCCCCACTTATTACCGAAGAATTATGGCACCTACGCGGCAATACAGAAAGTATTCATACTCAGTCGTGGCCAACCCATGACCCCCAAAAACTTGAGCAAGCAACGTGTACCATTGTCTTTCAAATTAATGGAAAAGTCCGCGACAAATCAATGTTTAAAAAAGATGTTTCACAAGCTGAGGTCGAAGCCGCTAGCTTTGCATCAACCGCTATTCAACGCTATGTTCAAGATACCACCCCTAAAAAAATTATTTTTATACCCAATAAACTATTGAATATTGTTATCTAGGTGATGCAGCATCGCTTTTGCTGCCGATTGTTCAGCTGATTTTTTAGTTCGTCCCGATCCTTCTTGGGTATTTGGCTCGTCTTGCCATACAATTGATACTGAAACAACAAAGATTTTATTATGATCGGTTCCTTGCGTTCGAACTACGGTGTATAGCGGTAAAGCAAGCCGAGATTTTTGCATACGCTCTTGCAGCTCGCTTTTATGATCTACGTGATGATTTTCTTTTACTAATGGCATTAACACTATATCCAATCGATTTTTTAAAAATACCTGTACGGGATTTAGACCCTGGTCCAAATAAATAGCACCGATTAGGGCTTCAAATGCATTGGCTAATAGCGAGGGTCTCTCATGGGCTTTGTTCCGCCGCTCGCTTTTAGATAATCGCAAAAAATCGCCCAATGCAATTGACTTAGCCACAATATGCAACGCAGAGTCTGAGATTAACCATGCCCGTAACTGGGTGAGTTGCCCTTCGTTATAATCCGGATACTGATGTACTAAATATTCCGATACCACTAGCTTTAACACCGCGTCACCAAAAAACTCTAAGCGTTCATTATTGACTGATTCTCCATGCGATGCATGAGTCAATGCCTCGTTTAAATGTCGAATATCTTTAAACCGAATGCCAATAGATTGTAATAATTTATTGCACATGCATAATCCATCGTCGCCATCCAATAATTACCATTACTGAAATAAACCCCAAAAAACTGCCCAAGCATAGCCCAAGAACCGAGCGATACACCGATACTAAAAATGGCGTATGCATATGACAAAATGAATTGACCATTGAAATTAAGGCAACACTGCCAATTGTTAGAAAAAACCACAACCATTTTTTAGAAATCCATCGACCCGCTCCGACATAGGCCACCAGTAGCATGGGGTAACCCACTAAAAATTCTTTTGTTCGGGGACGCACAAAAAGCCAGTCTTCCAGCATGCCCCGCATCCAGTGCTCGACACCCGGTACTGCCCATGAAATATAATTACCACTCCGCAATAAATAAAATCCCAAAAAGCATACCGCAAATACAGCACTTCCTAAAACAATACTATTTACGGGTAGCATCGTGACTCGACGCAACACATGCGAAATAGCCGATAATCGGTGCGGTTGAATATAAAAATACAACCCAATGAGAACAATTGGAAAAATAATGGCCAATTTAACCCCATAAAAGGGGATCAAATTTAGCAAATATCTCGAATCATACATAAGCGCTTGAATAAGAAGACCCGCGCCCAAGCCCATTAGCACCGCGCGTACTAAAAACCCAAGCCCAAATACTAGACGCGTTTTGTAATCGTGAACAGGGGCTATGACTGGAAACCATGTTAGGGCATATACTGGATACACGATAGCAATGAGTAAGCTCATAATTTGACGCCATACTAAATCTGCGCCAACTACAATAAACGCATAGTACCCAGCACTCATACTGAGCGCTATAAGGCACAATCCCCAAACAGGAATGACACAAAACCGCTGAACCAGTAAAACTAAAACGGCGGCAATCCCCCAGCTTATACACAGAACCGCCCAACCCAAGACTAATTTATGCGGATATGGATCCATTAAATCTGCCGATATTGTATACCCTTGGCTTTCCAAATGGGTGCGAATAGTTGTTATTAATTGATGCGTATGATCCAGCACAATAGTTTGATCCAAGGCTACACTATTTGGCCGAATAATTAAAAAACGAACATTGCGTTCTTTTACGGCTCTTGCATAGCGTCGGGCTGTAGCTGTCATGCTTAGGGCTTCTTTGCTGCCATCATGAATTCGAATCATGGGAACTGTATTAATCAGGTCTTTCATGCCCGGTTGATGCGTGAATTCTGAAACCCCCACCGTGTATTGCGCATTATTAATGGCTTGCTCCACCCAACCCAATTGGTGCGGATATCCCAAAACGTGATCGCCGGAAAATACAATTAAATTAATGGGTAATTGGCGCAGGGATTCCATACCCAATTTAACGGTATGACTGGATTGCCAATGCGTATTAGTTAGTGCCGGAACAACGGCGTATCCCAACGCTCTGAGTTGGTTCACTCGCGCCGCATCAATACCCAGGGCAGTTGACACTAGCGTGTCTAAATCGGTTCGAACCTCCAAAGCCGAATACCCAAGCCCCACCACATTAAAGGCGCCAACTTCTGATTCTAATCGATTTTTAACCCGCCGATACACCGCTGTTTCATCAATAAATAAATAATAATAATTAGGCTGAATACTATTTTTTTTTATAATATTCGTTAATACATATCGATACACACTTCCCACACGCAACATATTTAATATATCTGAGCCCTTCAATATCGTTAACTTACCCCGATTTGCCAAGCTATCCACAGTATCAGATTCAAGCACAATGCTGGTCAAGCCACTGGTTTCTCGCAGAATTTCTAGTTGGTTATTATAATCTTTTTCTTGAATGCCCATCGTATGAAACTGCTGTTCTAGATCAGACCATGTCATTGCCATTGATACACTACGATTACTGCTATCGTAGTGCACACGATCCCACACAATCATACCGGCAACAACAATGGCGGCCCCAATAATGCTTAAAGTAATAAACTGACTGTATTTTTGAAATCGCTGGCTAGTGATCATGCTTATATAAGGTTAACAGAGATTCATGAATAAAGTTACCCAAATCACCGTTTAAAACAGCATCCACATCTGAATTTTCTAATCCTGTTCGATGATCTTTTACCAATTTATATGGATACAGCACATACGATCGAATTTGGTTTCCCCATGCGTTATCCGAGGTGTCTTTTAATGTCGCAATGTGATCCGCCTGTTGCTTTTCTTTGAGCGCAATTAATCGCGATTTAAGCACAGCCATTGCCATTTCTCGATTTTCAGTTTGAGACCGACTATCTTGAGACTGTGCAACTATATTTGTTGGGACGTGTGTAATTCGAACAGCGGAGTCCGTTTTATTTACATGTTGACCTCCCGCACCCGATGCCCGATAGGTATCAATTTTCAAATCTTTACTTGGAATATTGAAATCATCCTGACGGTTATCAAAATGGGGCACAACATCGACTGCGGCAAATGATGTTTGCCGTTTATCTTTAGCATTAAAGGGTGATATGCGAACCAAGCGGTGCACCCCCGATTCCGTTTTTAGATAGCCGTATGCCAAATGGCCGCTTACTAAAAACGTCAGCGTTTTTACTCCAGACTGGTCCCCCAAGACGGAGTCTATGACCCGAACAGAATACCCTTGTTTTTCAAACCAACGCTGATACATTCGCGACAACATTGTGCCCCAGTCCTGAGCATCCAGTCCGCCGGCACCGGAATAAATGCCCACAATGGCATCATAAGCATCGTATTTTTTATTTAATAGCGATTGAATTTCAAGTTGTCTAACCGCCTGTACAAACAAATGAATATCCGATTCAACTTCAGCAATTAACTCACGGTCTGAGTCATCCAAAGTAATCCATTCGGTCAAGTTTTCAGATTGTTTATGCAGTTTTTCATACGTTTGGAGAACTGATTTAATTTGGTTAAGTTCTTTTAAGCGTACAGACGCATTAACCTGATCATCCCAAAACCCCGGCAAGGCCATTTCGGTATCCAATTGCTGAATACGATCGCGTTTAGCATCAATCTCAAAGATAGTTTCCCAGGTGATACAGCCCCTGCTTACTCCCCTCAAATTGTTGAATCAGCTCATAATGAACAGCACTCATACCGGCGCCTTTTCAAATTTTAGAATAACCCGCATCATTACGGATAACGACTCAAATCGAATCGCTATTAACAGTTCTTTAAATAATTCAAATGCTTCTTTTTTGTACTCAATTAACGGGTCTTTTTGCCCCCAAGCCCGCAATCCAATGCCTTCACGAAGTGCATCCATGGCCTGCAATTGATCCACCCATTTTCGATCCACTGTTCGAAGTACAATGTAGCGAACAACATCTGAAACCACGGCATCCGGATGCCCACTAAAATGAGTTTTCAATTGCTGATAATAAGCGTCCGATACTGATTCATGATTCCCAGGTTTTGTAAAAACGTCGTGCAATAATGTTTGATCAAATGCGGGCTGTTCCAGCAAGGCATCAATAAATTTGCGCATGTAGGTCAAGGTATTGTCATGCAATAAAATAGCGTCGCGAATATCATAAATTGTTTGCCGCTGCTGCGTGACCACGTCATCGTATTGCAAGACTTGCTTACGGGATGAGTAGTAATGTTGCTCTACTTTTTGTTGTGCTTTTGCAATGGATCGGTTAACCAAAGAATGCTCAATAACCATGGTGTCATCCATGCCCAAGCGATCCATCATATTTTTCATGCGATCTGAGCCAAAAAGCTTCATTAAATCGTCTTCCATAGACACATAAAACTCGGATGAACCGGGGTCGCCTTGTCGTCCGGCACGGCCACGTAATTGATTGTCAATCCGTCGAGACTCGTGGCGTTCCGTACCAATAATCGCCAACCCCCCCACATCAACCACTCCATCTGTCAACTTAATATCTGTCCCTCGACCCGCCATGTTGGTCGCAATTGTCACCGCATTTTCTTCACCAGCTTTTGCGACAATATCGGCCTCCCGACTGTGATGCTTTGCATTTAGAACCGTGTGAGGAATTCCTTTTTCTTTGAATTTTTGGCTTAGAAACTCAGAGGATTCAATTGATATTGTTCCCACTAGTACTGGCCGGCCTTCCAAATTCAAGGTATGCACGCGATCAACAATCGCGGCATACTTCCCCGTTTGTGTTTTATATACCAAATCCGCTCGATCTTCTCGTTTCAAGGGTCGATTCGCTGGAATTTCAACAACATTAAGCCCATAAATTGAACGGAACTCTTCCGATTCTGTAATGGCAGTGCCTGTCATCCCACACAACTTTGGAAACATCCGAAAATAATTTTGAAATGTAATGCTCGCCAATGTTTGACTTTCTTTTTGAATTTTTAATTTCTCGCAGGCTTCAATAGATTGATGTAGACCATCGGAATACCGTCGACCATCCATAAGACGGCCGGTAAATTCATCCACAATAATAACCTGCCCATCCTTTACCACATAATCCACATCTTTTTTAAATAAATGCAAGGCTCGGAGACATTGAACAGCCATATGCGCATACCCCATGCTTTCAACAGAGAAAATACTGTCTAGCTTTAATTGTTTCTCTAAGGCTTCGTTGCCGGCTTCCGTTAACACTATATTTTTATGCTTTAAATCGCAGGTAAAGTGCGTCTCATTCAACAAACTTCGACATGCTTTTACGACTTTACCATACTTTGAAGTCGAATCATTAATCGGCCCTGAAATAATTAATGGGGTTCGCGCTTCGTCAATTAACACACTATCGACTTCATCAATAATGGCAAAGTGCCGCCGTGTTTGACAGCATTCCTCTCGATGCGTCGCTAAATGGTCGCGCAGGTAATCAAATCCATATTCGTTATTTGTCCCGTAAGTAACATCACAGGCATAGGCTTTTAAACGAGAATCCGGCGACATATCTGACTGAATCAGTCCAACTGATAAACCCAAGAACTCAAATACAGCGCCCATCCATTCACAATCTCGTTTTGCTAAATAATCATTGACCGTCACCACATAAACACCCTGACCACTAAGTGCGTTTAAATAAGCCGGCAATGTTGCGACTAATGTTTTACCTTCACCTGTTTTCATCTCCGCAATACTACCGGAATGTAGAACGATCCCTCCCATTAGCTGTACATCAAAATGGCGCATGCCCAGCACACGATACGCCGCTTCACGCACAACGGCGAAAGCCTCAACTAGCAACGAGTCAATTGTCTTTCCTGATGCAATTAAGGCTTTGAATTCATCTGTTTTTTCCCGCAAAGCATCATCCGATAATGCTTGCATACCAGACTCCAAAGCATTGATTTGCTTAACTGTTCCGTAATATGGTTTTAATTGGCGCTCCTTAAAATAACGTTTTATCTCTTTAAGTACTACCATTAGTCTAATTTTATAGTATCTAAAATAACAGAGGCTACTATCGTTTGAATGGGATTGTCTTGGAATTTACAGTCTCGTATTGCTAGTCGTTGAGCACTTGGAAATCCCGCAATAACAGAGTCTGAACTATCGGTATCTAGTTGCCGCAACACAAAAGCAATTACAGGAACCGACTCCCCTTCCAATTCAGTAATAATTCGTTGAACTCGCTGATCTTCGGCTACTAATTGTGCTGATTCTTTTGTTTCTAAAACATACACTTCTTTTTCAACTTCATCATACAAATCACTCGTTAGTTCAACGGCTATATCAAGCCGGTCGTGTATTTTTTGAGCAATAGATTCGGGCAATCGATCCAAAACATTCCCCCCATGGGCTTCCAATGCTTGAATTAACGCGACTGCTTTTTCCAAACCATTCATACCGAAGCCTCCTCAGTGTCGTTTCCCACCCATTGCGTAATAATTGTTGCAATTGATTCCGGACTTTGTTGGGCTAATGTTTTTAACTTTGATACAATAGGGTCCTCAGTATTGTCTGAATGCTCGGGAATAGGGGGTACGTTTTTTGCTCGTTTTTTTCGCCAATATAGGCCAAAAACCATGCTGAAAAAACCAATTAAGCCACCAATCGCCCATCGGCCATACTTTTGTGTCCAAGCAATGCGAATGGATGAATCTGTATCCACATCTACAGATGCTACTAAATCAACACTATCTGTTAGTCCTAATGACGCTAGATTTAATTTAATAGTATCTCGACCCTGAATATACGCAACAGACCCTGCAACAACACTAAATACTTTCTTTTTTAAAATAGGTTCTAAAACTGGTATTTGATCCGAATCCACAACAATACTAATACTCATGCGTTTGATATTCACTGAACTATATTTTTTGTTCTTTATTTTTTCAAATTCAATGGCTAATGTAGACTGATACGTATTATCTGGCAAAACACCTCGAAGCATTTTATTCATTTTTTCTAAACGAACCTGTTCCATACTTACTTTTAATGCCTGTCTGGCATCCAGCCAAGATTGAGAGTCAATCTGATCAGACGCTTGTTGGTTGGCCAAGGAGTCTACTGGTACTTTTGGTTTAACAGACACAATTGGCAGGGTTTCTTTCTTAGGTAACTGCGCCTTTGGCACATCTAATTTAGCCATGTCACCATTCTTAATTCGATCCTCAATGCCCATAGACAAAACATTGGAATATGTATCAACAACCGAAATATTACCAAACCCCAAATTCTCAATTGAATTTTGAACTAACTTCATAATACTAAACACTGTTTTATCCGATACTTTACGCCCATCAACTCCCCGAACTAATACAGAAGCCGTGACTGGTGGCTGTTTTTTTTGCCAACCCGCTTTTTCTGGCACGACAATTCGAACCTGGCTGTTTTGAACATCGTAAAACTGTTCAATCATTTTACTAAGCTCACCCGCCAGCGCCCGATTATATCGAATACGCTTATCGTATTCAGTTACCCCAAACCCTTGGTCTTCGTCCAATAATTCAAACCCTGTTGCGCCACGGGAGGGAATCCCTTTTAAGGCTAGCAAGTTTTTAGCAGATTCATAATATCGACGATCGACACTCAAGTTAAAAAACCGACCCGATCGCTCCACATCAAATGCAATACCATGCAAACTAAGTTCTTTAATGGCTTGCGACGTTACAGCGTTTTGCATTTGACTATGCAAACGCTTGTACTTTATTTTACCTTTATCTCGTGTAGTTTTACTAACAACAACCGAATCATCTGGGGAGCCGACTGTACTTTTCTCTGGACGTGTTTGAAAGAAAAACAAAAGCCCAACACCAATGATTAAAACCCCAATAACAATAGCTAATAAACGCATGGAGCGCCGTTGTGTGTTTACATTTGATTCCATATCTGACAACTCGGGCATTATTTAACTATACCTGCATATTTTGAATTTCTTTAAAACTTTGGCTAAACGAACTCATAACAGTGCTTAATAATGTCATGGATACATTTAATTGTGCGGTTGCCATGGTAACTTCTTCAACCGATGCTTTTCGATCCACATACCGTTGGATTAAATCGTTAGTCTTATGTTCCATTTTGCTCACGTCTTCCAAGGACCGTACGATGCCTGCAAAAAGCATAGCAAAGGGTGTGCTGTCTACGACCTGTTCTTGTTCTATTTTATCTTGTTTAATTGCATTTACCTGCGCAGACTTTTGATCAAACTCAACTTTTTTTCGTTGGATTTTTTCAGTTGAATCTTGTAAAACAGCGGCATATACCCCGGAAAAAGAAGGGTCTTCTTTGGTAGGGTTTAGCAAGGGTATTATTGGGAGGGGGGCAGTGCCTGGCGAAAGTGCTGGTATCATTTTAAAATCTCCAATGTTGACTGAAAGGTACTTCTAGCGGACTTAAATACGGTTGTATTTGCTTCGTACAAAACATTTGTGTAAGATAAATCGATCATCTCTTCTGAAATATTAACATTAGGTATATAAACAAATCCATACTTATCTGCAAATGGATGCGATGGATCAAAGGCTTTTCCAAATGGTTGCTGACTTTCAGCAACGCCATCAACCCAAACATCATTCCCTTGCGATCGAATGAGGGGGTACTGCTTGGCGTAAGGCAGCCCATTTTCTGTTCGCAAGGTAAACGCATTGGCAACATTTTTTGCAATAAGCTCTAGCCGGTATTTTTGAATTAAAACGCCTTGAGCACTAATAGCGAGGGCATCTTCAGAACCCAGCTGTGCATGACCAAGCAAACTAATTACCAATACAAGAATTACCCCTTTCATTTTTTACCCATTGCGGCAACTGTCTTTAAAATACTTAGCTTGGTTGTTAACAACTTTGAGCAGGCTGAATGATATAAATTCAACTGAGACAGGCGTGACATATTGCTTTCTAATGTTGCTTTTCTAGATTCCAGCCCCCGACGCTTTTTCTGCTTGTTTTCTACTTCTTCCAACACTCCTGAAAAACTGCTTGTATATCCAGGTGTTGATGAATTAGCAATGTCACGGGCTAATCTCGCCTGCGTAGCCGTTGAGCGCTTAATCGCATTTTGCAAGGCTACCATTGCTGGATCAAACAGTTTCATTAGAATTCTCCTGTGCTAAATCATCCCCTATATATCGCCCCATTATTTGTCGAATATTTAAGGCATCTTGCTTGACCAATTGATTTGTTAATAATTGACTCATCAGCTGCTTGGCTACAGTATTATCATACGCAATTACCGAGTCTGTTTGATAAACATCAAAGGATGACTCAACCACCTGCTCAGTAAACATCTCTTTCAAAAACAACGTTTGAAATGAATCTAAATGGCCCCTATATGTGGTGGGTTTTTTCGTGTTCATTTCGGTAATCATATTTAAGCTATTCGTAATAATTGAAACATCCATTTAAATTACCTCCACATGCGCAATCAAGGCGCCCGATGCTTTTAAAGACTGAATAATAGCAATTAAGTCTTTTGGTCGGGTACCTAACTTATTCAATGCTGATACTAAACTATCCAGTGTTGATCGCGGCTCTAAAACCACAACAGGGTTCCGTTTATTTTGAACAAATGCTTGGTTGCTCTTAATTTGAATAGACACATTGCCATGCGTTAAGGCAACTGGCAATAACCGAACTTTTTCACCAATTACAATAGTACCCGTGCGGGCATTAATTACAACACGCGCTAGGCCATCAGGCTCGACCTCTACCATTTCAAGCTGCGCCATTAAATCCACCAAACTCCCTTCATTGTAGTCTAGAAATGGGATTTTAATAGTCGCCGAATCAACCGCCATTGCCCCAAAGAATCCAGTATCATTCATAGCCTTGGCCACACGCGATGCCGTAATATAATTGGATTGATTTAACACCACCGTGATAAAGCGTTGATCTTGAACCGTTCTTGGCACCTCAGCCTCAACAATACCGCCATTTGGAATTAAACCAACGGTTGTTGTGTCTTGTAATATTGTTGCTTGAGCTTTGCGAGATACATCACCATGCACCACAACAGAACCCTGGGCTACTACATAAGTTTTATTATCGGCTCCTTTCAGTTCAGCCATTAGCAATGTTCCTCCCGATAATGAAATAGAATCTCCAATTGACGAAACCGTCACAGGTATTGTCTGTCCTTTTTTACTATACAATGGCAATTGGGCCGTTACCATAACAGCCGCAACATTTCGAGATCGAAAAAAATCATTGGTTTCAGGCGCGATTCCTGAGCGGGCAATCACATTGGTTAACGCTTTATTTGTAAAAATAGACCGGTGAGAGTCCCCCGTGTTGCGCAAGCCAACTACCAAACCAAACCCATAAATTTGATTGTCTCGATCTTGTAAAATTTTACCAATATCTTTAACACGAACCATTGGAGCCGCATGCAAAACACTCGCCGCAATTACCAATACCACCACTGTAGCAACGCATCGATTTAAAATAGCCATGATGTAATCCTTGAAAATAGCCCCGGTGTTTGCTTGTCCGCCACAACCCCATCGCCCTGCAGTGTAATCTGCAAATCAGCAATTTGATAAGAAAACACAGCGTTTTGTTCATTAATATAGCTTGGCCTCAAAATACCAGAAATTTGTATCATTTCAGTTTCTTCATTGACTTTAACTTTATGCTCACCCACAATATACAAATTCCCATTATCAAAAATACGTGTCACCACACCGGACATAACGGCTTTAACACTACTTTTACGTGTCGTTTGCCCTACGCCATCGTATTGACTACCGCCACCAATTCCGTATTCGCGTCGCTGCTGAAGCCGCTCATCATTACCATTATTCATAGCCAATTGATCCCACACACTATCAAATTGAGCATCGACAATAGATCGCCCCGATGTTTGGGTGCCCGCTTCTTGCACAGCCGATGTTGCTTCTGAAATAAAAATAGTAACAACATCCCCAATACGAAAATCACGACGACCCGCATAAATACTACCGCCATGATTGGACAAATCATACAACGAGCTAGCAAAAATAGCGCTTGCCAAGCTAATTCCAAACAACAACGGTTTGATCATCACGAACCTCAGCCTCCAGCATAGTACCATTATCCAATTCAACACTCACGGACTCACCAATACCGGCGCCCGTTCGAACCACCCCTTCCGTTGCAATCTGAATACTGCCAGACTCCACCATAATGCGTACGGGCTGACCCGCCACAACACTATTTGCGTCATAAAGCATCGGCTGAGTTACCATACGACCCGCAAACAATCGGCTGCGCGCCTTCCTGCCCACAATGCCAGCAATACCCCGAACGGCATTCGCAGGGGCGCTATTTACCGAAACTCGGGTGACGCGCACTGCGTCAGCCTGAATAAGCGAACCCGGAGCCACCGGTTGGTTCATAACAATTACCGGAACTGTAACCGAAACGTCCAATTCAATAGGCTCTGAAACGGACTGCCCCCCCCCCTGCATTACCAATGAAACACGCGTGTTGGATCCCGCATAAATCGGATGAGGGGATGCCAATCGAACCGATTGAACATCAAAGCTAGGATACCCTCCAGAGGTGAACGACCAGTTCGCATTAACGGAAACCGATTGCCCATACATCATTTCCATAGCATCAACAACGGCTGTCATAACCATGGGTTCAACGCTCGCAATAACCGGCAACGTTACTATAAATAACCACTTAGCTACCCTTAGCAATTTCTTCTGCTGATTTCAACATTTCCTCACCCGCTTTAATCGCGTTAGCGGCTAGTGAAAATGATCGCTGCACAATTACCATATCCATCATTTTTTTAACAACATTAACATTGGATAACTCTAATGAGTTTTGCTGAATTTGACCCAAGCCTCGTTCACCCGGCGTGTAAACAGATGGCGAGCCTGACAAGCTTGTCTCTAAGTATAAGTTGTGCCCTATGGCCTGCAAGGCATTGGGGTTTTCAAATCGAGCCAATGTGATTTGACCAATTTCACGAGACTGATTGGCATCGCTTTCCTGAGCAAACACACGGCCTTCGGCATCAATACTAACCGCCATTGTGCCACTGGGTATTCGAATCGATGGGTTCATCATATTGCCATTGGGGTCTACCAAATACCCATTGCGATCTTTTTGCAAGTTACCCGCACGCCCATAACCAATGCTGCCATCCGGCAATCGAAATTGAAAAAAACCCTGGCCATTAATGGCCAAATCTAAGGGCTTACCTGTAATTTCAACACGCCCTTGTTGGAAATCACGAATAACATCCGCAATCTTAACGCCGGACCCATAGTACACTTTCTTTTTCTTATTATCACTGCCATCCTGGCCTTGAATCTCATCTTCCAACATGCCCGGAAATAAAGCCTCCAACTCAATACGACTCCCTTTGTATCCTGGCGTTTGTGCGTTAGCTACGTCATTGGTAATATTGATCATCATTTTTTGATATGCTGATAATGCGGTTGTCGATATATAAAACTGCTGTATCATAGTCTAGCCTCCTACTTAACTACCCGCTTTCATAATGGCGTCAGACACCAAGAATGCTTTAGTACTAATTTTAAAATTACGTTGATTCAATACCAACTTCATCATCTGGTCAACAATATTGACATTGGATGCTTCTACAAATCCCTGCATCACTTCTCCGGCTTGTTTTTGATCCGGATAAATCATAGTTAAATTGCCCGCTGACTCTGTTTTTGCATACGTGTTGTTGCCCAATGCCTTTAAATTCTCAGGATTATCAAAAACAGCCAACCGAACCTGCCCAATATACCGCAGTTGAGACTTAGCACCTGGATAAGCGACGGCTATTCGACCGTCCATACCCACTTGAATAGCCGTCACATTATCAGGAACTCGCACAGCAGGGTCCAGTCGGTTCCCAAATAAATCAACTATGTACCCTTTTTTATCCCGCTCAAATACACCCGAACGAGAATACACCGTTTCACCCGTCGGCTTCTTCAGCTTAAAAAACCCATGGCCATTAATCGCTAAATCATATTCTCGATTGGTTTGGTCAAGCTTGCCTTGGCGCATATCCATAGTAACGCCCGAAATACTAACCCCTGTCCCAATCTCATAAACACGCTTTTTACGTCCCTTTGAATCAAATCCGTCATCAATGGTGTCGGTCATTGCATCGGACAATAAAAAAGGGAAATTAGTTTCTAATTCTGCGCGGCGAGTCTTGTATGCACGCGTCATGGCATTAGAAATATTAGATGTGTTAACGGCTAAGGACTCTTGTATGGCGCTTAATGCTGTTGCGGCTATATTAAATCCAATAATCATAAATTACCTCCTATTATACCAGCTAGGGTGTTCCCATTGTCAATGCGTTTTGATACATTCGCAACGTTCGTTGTACCGTGTAAGCACTGGCTAAGTAACCGTGTTTAAATCGTGGCAACTCACCAATTAAGCCCTTAACAACCGCTGATCCTTCATAAAACCCTTGGCGAATATAGTACTTAGGATTTTCTTCTAAATCAACCGAGCCGGGTCCATAAACTGGATAAAAAATATGTGAGTTAAACGAATCAATTTCGCCCAAATTGGCAAACTGAACGAGCCGAATCCGGTCAATCATACGGTCATTTTTATAAATCTCACCGTTTGCATTAATATAAACAGCCTCGGTATCATCCAAAACAATGGGGCCATTTTCTCCCATCACTAAAAAATAATCGGCAATCGTGGCGAGTCGGCCATAACTATCTAACACAAATCGGCCATCTCGTGTATACCCTTGCCCAAATGGACCCTGAATAACAAAAAACGCCTTGCCTTCAACATACACATCCAATGGTCCACCCGTTTCAATAGGGGGGCCTTGCCCTAGCCGAAAAAATTTTCGACCATACACATGCCCATCTTTTGACACATTACCAAAGGTGTATTCTTTATACCCTGGCGTCATTTGGTTGGCTGTATACGCCTCATATGCATTAAAATGCTCTTCATAGATCGGCATGGCCTGAGTGGGATAACGCAAGGCCGAATCCATTCGAGGGTTCAGCATAACATCGGACTTATCAACAACCAACGGATCTTTTTCTGGATCATACGGCTCCGTCATGCTTATTGCATGAACAGAAAAACAACCATAGAAAAGCCCTATGATTAAGAATAAAAATAGTTTTTTAGCCACAAGCACTCTCATAATACTATCGCAATTATTCCTCCAAGCACAAGTTTTTAAACATTTCAGTGTATCGTTACTCACTGGTTTGTTTTTTTTTCTTTTTATTTTTAATCACCTGTCGTTTTTTGGCCATGCTATCCAATTTGTATACAATGGCTAGTACTTCAGCCACCAATGGAAACAATGCCAAAGGAATGCTTTTATTAATTTCCAACTTACTCATTAAGTCAGATAATGATGGGTCCTCAAATAAAACAATTTGATGCGTTTCTGCTAATTCTAAAATTTTATCTGCCAACTCACCGTGACCAGCCGCTACAATGCGCGGCGCTTCATCAGCTTCAACGTTGTACTGAATTGCAATTGCTTTGCGTTGTGATGAATTTGTTGGGCTTAGCTCATCAACATATCGCTTAATTCGCTTATCCGGCTTCGTCATGCTTCAACCTCAATACGAACCACGTCATCTAAATTAGCTCTTGGCAGCAGTAAGGTTTTAAT
This sequence comes from bacterium UBP8_UBA6595, assembly GCA_002433595.1. Classification (GTDB taxonomy): domain Bacteria; phylum Margulisbacteria; class Marinamargulisbacteria; order UBA6595; family UBA6595; genus UBA6595. The sequence continues at coordinate 21,217 of DJIL01000030.1, forward strand.
GTCGACGCGCTGGTCTGTCATGCTAAACCCACGCAAGTTGTATTTAGCGGCTTTTAACTGCTTAGCAAGCGTATCTCTCACGGATAATAACGCTGCTTTTGTTTCTTTTTTATTCGCATTAACTGTATACCAAACCACATCGTTCAAAATATCAATTGTAACCGTAATCTCGCCCAGATCTGGCGTTTCTAGCTGAACAATTAATCGTGTACGCTTTACATCTAGCTGATCCGGCTCTGATGGGCTTTTTCGTAATAAAACATCCACATCACGATTGCTGTGCATTGGGTTTGGCAGCGACCAATAAAAAAACTGGTCATTTTGAATCGGATATTTGGACTGATTGCTTTGAGACAACACCGATTGGACCAATTGTGCATTTAAAAAATCATACCCCGATTGCTTAAGGTCTTTAAGGTCTTGATGAACGGAGGACTGTTTGGGTTGCTCTTGCATTAGCAAACGCTGCTCGATTCCATTTAAAAACTGACTCAAAGCCAGCACTGTGCGGGTTAAGGAATCAGCATTGTGCTGCCCTGATGCTTTTGCTAACAACGTCTGAAACCGCTTAAGGTCATCAACTAAGCTGCCCATTATGCTGGATAATTGCGTAAGCATGGCCATATCAAAACCACGCAATGGGTGACTGAGATGCGCCTGAAATTGGCGCAACGCACGCACCAATTGGCTGGTTGTGGCATCCAAGGATACTTGGTTGGCAAAAAATGGCGCTAAAATATCAACCGACCGGCCCAGACCGGTTAATCCTTTTAATAATGACACAACAGAGGCTTCAATATTTTCTTGCCCTGACCGACCTTTAATTTGTTCTAACACTGCTTGAAAGTTTTCTTGTGATAACGGGACACCGTATTGTGTCATTTGACTCGCTAAATGCCGGTTTTCTGCCGTGGTGGGATACCCCATTTTTAATAATTGATCAGAAATATCACCTTCAGACATGCGCCGGCTTTGGGCCGCTGATGATTGGGCAGCATCCGCTTGATTGGCCGCCTGTGCTTGATTAGCTGACGTGCTTGAACTCGCTGCCGCTGTATTGCGAGTCGCTTTTAATGAAGACTCTGACGCTTCTTCAGAAGACTCTGATGATTGTACAGATTGCGGTTTTTCTTTAGAATTTGGATAAATAACTGGACCATTTAAACTAAACCCTGTATTAGTGCTAATGCCACCACTCATTGTATAACTTCCATCTTATATATATATATCGTGAATTTTACGGTTGAACTTGCATACTGTGCACCAATGCTGACAATTTAGCCATCACAACATCGATACTATCGGATGACCAGGCTGTACGATCATTTAAGTCATTAAGTGTCGACCGGTACTCTTGAATTAACACCCAGTGCTCCGGGCACCACTCTGACGCTGTTGGCCACTGAATGGCTACTGAATCCACCAATGCATAATGATACCGGCGCAATGCAGCAACCGTCATCGATTGTTTGATCCACGCCCATTTGGTATCAATAGCAATGGTTTTAATTTGTGCATGAATGCGTGAAAACCCAAAATAGTCATCATACTGCAAGAGCCATCGAATGCCTTCGTTAACCGTCATGGAATGAAACTCACATAAATATGTTAGAAAAAAGCAGGATACGCCCGAATTGCCCAATTCGGCTACAGAATCCGCATTCGATTGGTACTTCGATTTTAATTTAACACTTGTGGCATAGTCACCATACATTAATGCCTCGTATACAAACGCTTGTACTCGGTTTTCATGCTGAAGCATTGCATCGATTGCTTGCATACTACCCCGCCCCATAATATCATAGGCCAAGCAATACATACGCAACACCGAAACACAACTATGCCCAGTTTGGGACACTAACGTCGCAATAGCGCCACTTCCCGCATGATTCACCACATGATTCACCACTTGCATGGCTGAAATTCGATTCGCCAAGGGATGTCTGTGAGTGTACTTTAAATACAATTGTACAACTGTATCCGGAAAATAATCGACTAAATATAGCTGAAACAAGGCCTCGGTTGAGTCCCAATCCTGGGCTACTTGTTGGATAATTTGATGCTTGACCTTGGCTTGAAAGACACTCAGCATGGGCCGTGTCAAGCCTTTCGACTCCGGGTTTAAAATACTTATTTCAATTACCTGAGCCTCGGGCGAATCATCCACTGTGCGAAGATCCAAAATAGCTTGACGAAATACGTTTAAATCTTGATCTGCTCGGCGCCCATCAAGACTAATAGCGCGGTGCTGCAGGCGATTGTTTTGCAAACACAATTCAGACACTTCATCGACAATAGATGATAATAATTGATTACGATCCGCCTCATTTTTCAACTGACCATCCACCCGCAATTGTTGACACAAAATCTTCAAGTTCACTTCATAATCCGACATGTTAACACCCGCCGAATTATCAATCGCATCGGTGTTTAATGCAACCCCCTGAATGGCCAGCTCCTGACGAGCCGCTTCAGTAATCCCCAAGTTAGCGCCTTCCCCAATCACGCGTGCTTGCACCAGTTTTGCATTAATACGGCATTCGTCATTGGCCGGATCACCCACCGATGAATGCCGCTCATGCGTCGCTTTTATATACGTTCCAATACCCCCAAACCAAATTAAATCAACCGTAGCCGATAATAAAACTTGAATCAATTCGACTCCGCTTAATGTACTGGCGTCAATGCCAAACACTTGTTTCATTTCATCTGTAATTGCAATGGCTTTGGCGTCTCGATCAAATACGCCGCCACCCGAACTAATGCAATTCGCTTGATAATCAGACCACGATGACCGTGGCAGTAAAAACAAACGATTTCGCTCAGCATAACTAATCGCAGCATCGGGTGTGGGGTCAACAAAAATATGCTGATGATTAAAAGCTGCTACTAAGCTTACCGATTCGCTACGCAACAACCCGTTACCAAATACATCCCCACTCATGTCGCCAATACCCACAACAGTGACTGTATCTTGCTGACAATCCACCCCTTGATCCATAAAATGCAATTTCACACACTCCCAAGCGCCACGCGCCGTAATGCCTTCTTTTTTGTGATCATAGCCAGCTTGCCCACCCGATGCAAAGGCGTCGCCCAGCCAGAACTGATACCGTTGGGACACCGAATTGGCTAAATCCGAAAAGCTGGCTGTTCCTTTATCTGCCGCCACGACTAGGTAGGGGTCAGGGGCATCATAAACCAGACAGTTTTCTGGCATAACCACATCACCGGCTTGCGTTTTGTTATCGGTAATATCCAACATAGCGGCAATAAACCGTTGATAGTGGTGCTGAACAAAATCGGTAGAGTTCTCAACCTCTGGATCCATACGAAGTATAAACCCACCTTTTGAGCCATCGGGAACAATTAATACATTTTTGAGGGTTTGGGCTTTGACTAACCCCAAAATTTCTGTACGAAAATCATTGGGTCGCGAAGACCACCGAAGCCCGCCGCGTGACACCGGACCAAACCGCAAATGCACCCCCTCTAAGAAAGTGTCTTGCACGTAGATTTCAGCCCATGGAACGGGCTGAGGCATAAATGGCACTTGCTGACTGTGAATTTTAATTGCAATAGCGGTATCACTCAATCGATTATGCTGATAGGCATTGGTACGCATTGTGGCCTTAACCAACATAAACAATTCTCTGAAAACTCGATCATCCGATAAATTTTGAATCGGCTTAATCAAGCCAAAAAACTGTTGTTCTAACTCCGGTAAACCCTGATCCAATCGATCCTTAACAGATTCCGATAATTCTGGATTAAATTTGGCTATAAAATACCGCATTAATTGCTCCGTACAGTCTGGATACTGATTCAGAACATGGGTCAAGCCTTTGGCATACATCGGCTGAACTTGGGCATACATTTGGCAGTAGGTTCGCAACACATTCACATGGTGATAATTAAGGGGGGTATTCAAAACGAGCTGATTCAAACGGTCATTTCGCACCTTCTTTCTAAATATAGCCCCAATAATATCGGCTAAGGCTTGCTGATACACAGGCTCATCCAATGGTTGCTTATTTACTGTCATTAATCGATAAGACTGTACATACCCCAAGCCATTATTCGCATTTCCTGGCAATCGAAACCGTGTGGTTAGCTGATCCAAGACTAACAAGCCAAGATTCTCAAGAATCGGCAGCATGTCATACAAGCGCAATTTTGTTTTTGTATACACTAACAACAATGACACTTTGTTGTGATGGTGACTATCGGGCGCTAGAAATCGAGTCAAACGACTATCTACCGGTATTGACTCTGATAACTCTCTTAAGGCTAGCGCGTCATGAACGGCCTGCTCTGGCGCTGTGCGTGCTTGGTAATCCGTCGGCATCATACGCACCCATTCATCACAAACTGCATCTGAAATACCCTGCTGTTCAAACAGCTGTTTCACTTGCATAGACCACGGCTGAATGCGTTGATTCAACGCATGATTAATTCCTTCAAAATCAAACACTGGCAATGGCGTTTTAGACTCAAAATAAATATGAAGCCGCGGTTTGTCCATATCAAAGATATCCACAACCTCCATCGCGCAATCTGCCGGCAACTGCTTGCTCAAATAGCGTTGAATGGCATCGCAATTAACCGGCGTATACAAATGAAACGGAATGAATACAAAAAAACATACGGTATTAAATGCCGGTTTTTCGTGAATAAAGCAACGCACACGATTGGGGTTAATAATGGATATCATATTATTAACCATGTCAAGCAATGTTTCTTTAGAGCTTCGAAATAATTCAAATTTTGGAATGCCCATAAATAACCGAATGACTTCGTAGTGATTGTATGTACCTGGTAATAATTGCCGAGAGTCAAAAATATACTTCATTTTCAAATGAATTAAAGGGGTTTCTAAGTTTTTAACATTTAATGAACTTCGCCGTAAAATACCTAAGAAATTATGGTCATGCCACTGACCATCTGATTGTTTGATTTTAAAGCTCAAGCGCATCAACAACGCAAATCGCTGAATGGGACTACGAACTTGAATGCGATCAAAATAAAATAAATGGGGATGCATTAGTTTTTTATTAACTTGATGCTGCAATTCAGCCTGAATACCCGCCGTATCGATCCGCTGATACTCATGGGCCAACACCCCCAATTGCGTGTCTGGAATTGGGTGAGCACTGACGCCTTGGCTTTTTGTCTCAACAATATCAAAACATTGGTAACCATAATAGAAAAAATTATCCCCCAACCATGTCAACAAATTATTCCATTCCGTTTTTTCAAGATTCGAGGCACCCGCTGTCGTATCCAGCTCTGATTGAATATCCGAGACCCGCTGAGCAATACTTGCTTGTGAATGATGACTGAGTTGAACCGCTGTCATGTGCATGGTAATGCGCGCATGCAGCTCCTCTGCCGTCATTGTATCGGGCAATCGTTCAAACTCAATATAAACTGAGGACATGACTGTATTACTGGATGTCTGTGGCCGCTCAATGGCTGTAATCGTATGATTGGAATCACATTGAAGACTTAGCATCGGATGCAATGAGACTGTAACACGAAGATCGCAATCTCGAATCAGCGTTTGCACTGTGAAAAACAATTTATCGGCATCTGGATAAACAATATCCAGTGCCCAAGCTTGATTCACCTGTGTCTTCGCGGGCGCATGGATCCAAATACCAGCCCCTTTCTTAACCGCATCCTGAATGTAAGTTAGCCGGTTAATCAAGAACTGATGCCACCAATTTTGATCGTGCATATGTACGATATCCAATGGCAGCAACTCCAAAAGCAAGGCACCATACTGACACACTATTGAATCGCTTTCCCAATCCAATAACCATTCTTGAATTTTGCTTATTTTGTCGCTTTTTTTAACTGTCATTTTATTTTTTCTATGATACCATGGTTTAAGTATAAAAAAACACTGATTATTTCACTATGCTACACTACTAAACTCACATGATATTATTTCGTTACTGTCTGTATTCTATTCGTAGACAATGCTTGTATCTAATTATAATTAGTCTGTGTGGCCTATACGCGCATGCCGGAACAACCACTGAATTGGGAGGCTCTATATACCAATATTATTATGCGGAGCCTGGATTAATGGCTATTAACGGATTGCTATTTGACATAAATTCATCACTCCATATTGAAAACCCATCTAATCCCTGGCCAACTATTCGAGCCGAAGCTCGTTATTTC
>DJIL01000027.1:0-31477 GCA_002433595.1 bacterium UBP8_UBA6595
CAGGCGAACCAAACGCAGGCAAGCCCAGCACCGGAGCCACCCCCGCCACCCACTCAAACTCAAAAACAAACGCCCCAGCCAACGCTAACTCAGAAAACCCCACCAACCCCGCACCCTCAAGCCCAGGCACCCAAACTACCGGCCCCAAAAATACAGGCGAACCCAGCCCCGGAACCACCCCCGCCACCCACTCAAACTCAAAAACAAACGCCCCAGCCAACGCTAACTCAGCCCACTAACTTACTCACGCAGGAATCAAACGACTCGTTTAAGCAACCCCAAACACAGGCCACTCGATTGAGCGATTCCGCACTGATTCACGCCCAGAAAAAAATAAAAGCCCAAGCCAACCCGTCAACCCAAACATCCATCCAGAAACCCACCCAGAAACCCATGGCCAAGCCATCCGCCACCCCCAAATCCGGTACGCCGTCTGCGATTGTGGAAACCAACAGCCTGGTTACCAGTCTGAATGACACACCCACCGTTAGTTTATCGAGTGTGGAAACCGTACACACTCGCTCGGATTTAGTCGTTCAACAAACCGCCAAAGACATTCAACAAACCCACGGTCGATCGACCCCAATTGCTGATGCCCCCACAACTGTCGCTCAAAAAAAGCTACAGGCCTATGCAGCGGCCTACTTGGGGGTTAAAAAAGATGGAAAAGATGAAAAACCAACAGAAAAACTAATTGACCAACGGACTAAATTATTGGCCGATGGGGTATCTGAATCCGATCTAAAATCGCTTGAAACACAGGTTGTCACACTGGCTAAAAACCAACTGAAACACCAAATGAAAGATATGGCACGAACCCAAATCTTAACCGAATTTGGCGCTGAGGGTGAACTGGACAAACAAAATGCGCATACGCTCGAACACAGCATTAAACAGCTACGCGATCAACTGAAAGCCAGTGGCAAAGTGGGAGATCCCGATCAGATTCATGCGTGGCATCATGAAGCCGTATACGAAGCCATGGATGAAGTTGCCGACGCCATTCGGGTTTATCGACTGGAAACATTTAAAGCGTTTAAAACCCAAGAATTGAATAACGACCCCGCGGCGGCGGCCACTGACGCTGAGTATCAGGATCTGTCCCGCTTGGGTTTCAAATTGGGGGCCTTTGAATACAAAGAGGCGTTTATGCTCACCGATCAATTTACCATTGATCTTTACGACCTAGGCACCCTGTTGTTTGACTCTGATATGGATAACAACCCCCAACCCCAAACCCCCGACGCTTATCACTATACTCAATCCGACGAACAGGACATTCTACTGGATCGACTGCGGGCGATCTTAATGACGGTGGCTTTAAACGGGGGCGTTTTGAATAAAATTAGCAGTCAATTTAAACTTCAAAAAATAAAAAATGGGCTCGTTAAATTGGGGGTGTACAATGACGACTTGGTTCAAACATTAACACAAGAAACCGAAACAAAAGCAATCCAAGTTTTGACACAAGTTTTACAGGAATGTTGCTTGGAGCACGCCTCGTTTTATCGACTCAGCGGCATAGACTATGATCAAAATAAACGTAAATTTAAAGCAACACTTCGCAATTTGAATCGATTGGGCGTCTCTATTTCAGACGACGCACTCGCCCGCTACCAAGCCGACGCCAATCGAGCCATGTATCCCGCTATTATTAATGCTTACCGTCAAGCCGTTGTCATGGGCCATAGCACCCAACACCATCAATTGCTCCAAACGGCCGCTCGCTTGCGTGACGAAACCACTGATCTTGGCGACTATACTAGCCCGGATTTAGAACTGCCGCTGGCCCACTTGCCTTACGATTCGTTTTCTGAATCAGCATGAGCGGCGCGCTGGGCTAAAACAGCCGTAATGTCGGATAATTGCATGCCTTTAGCATTCAAAAACACCAACAAATGAAAGAGTAAGTCAGCCCCTTCCTCGCATACTTCAGCACGATCATTGTTTTTGCCGGCAATTACAAATTCCGTGGCTTCCTCACCAATTTTTTGCAACACGCGATCCATACCCGATGCAACCAATCGGTGCACATATGAATCCGAGTTTTCTTGGGATAAACGGTCGTGTATAATATTTTCGAGCTGCTCAAGAATACTTTGGTCTTTGTTGTGATTTTGAGTCATATTATCTATTATACACCGTTCGCGCTGTGTTTCAAAAACTAGACGGAATGGTGTACAGTAATACTATAATGGCTGGCAATCAATTTGGATCTTTATTTTCAGTCACTACTTTTGGTGAAAGTCACGGCGAAGCCATTGGGGCTATTGTCGATGGGTGCCCCGCTGGTTTGCCGTTAACGGATGCGGACATTCAATATGATTTAGATCGTAGACGGCCCGGCCAAAGCCACGTCACAACCCCACGCAAAGAGTCCGATACTATTCACATTTTCTCTGGTGTATTTAACGGTAAAACAACCGGCGCACCCATTGGATTAACCATTTATAACGAAAATCAACAATCCAAAGACTACACTCACCTAGCGTCCGTCTTTCGGCCTGGGCATGCTGATTATACCTATACACAAAAATACAAACACCGTGACCATCGGGGTGGCGGCCGATCCAGTGGCCGAGAAACCGCTGCACGGGTCGCCGCCGGGGCTATTGCCAAACAATGGCTGCGGCATCACGGGATCCAGATTCAAGCCTACACACTCGCCGTTGGCCCATTTACAGTCACTGATATTGATCTATCCGTTATTGAAACCAATCCCATTCGATGCCCCAATACTCAGCAAGCCATTGCCATTGAGGCCTATATTGAGCAGCTTAAACACGATGGGGATTCCGTTGGGGGAATTGTACAGCTGTGCATTACGGGTATGCCGGTGGGTATTGGCGAGCCGTGTTTTGACAAGTTGGATGCCGTATTGGGTCATGCCATTTTGTCCATTGGAACCATTAAAGGGGTTGAGTTTGGCGCCGGCTTTAAAACCGCCGAATTATTGGGTAGCGAATCCAACGATACCCTGCAATCCAATGCCCATGGCATTAGCACCACCACCAATCATGCCGGCGGCATTGTGGGCGGGTTATCCAATGGCGAACCCATTCTTGTAAATGCGGCTGTTAAAGCGCCCTCGTCTATCCGAAAAAACCAAGAAACCGTGACGCGCGATGGGGAAAACACAACGCTATCTGTAACGGGACGCCATGATCCCTGTATTTGCCCCCGTGTGGTGCCGGTTATTGAAGCCATGGCGGCACTCTCAATTATGGATTTAATGCTGATCAATCATGGGTATTCCCACGGTGAGTAACGACCGCATTCCACCGCAAAATTTAGAAGCTGAGCAGTCCGTTCTTGGGGCTATGATGCTCTCAAAAGACACGATTGCAATTGTTGGCATGAAAGTGAAGCCCCATCATTTTTATAGCCATGCCCACGAAGCAATTTTCAAAGCTATTTTAGATTTGTATCAACACAATAGCCCCATTGATTTGATTACTGTATCTGAAGCCTTGAAAAAAAGCGATAGCCTCGATCAAGTGGGGGGGCGCGCCTACTTGGCTGAAATTATCGGCAGTGTTCCCACCACTAGCAATGCGCATCATTACGCTGAAATTGTCGTTGATCAAGCCATGTTGCGCCAAGTCATTGAAACCGGGTCTAATATTATTGCCGATGGGTTTGATAGAACTCAGCATGTTGATGATGTCTTGGAGCGTGCCCAGCAAAGCATCATGGACCTATCCCGAGAGCGCGTGCATGATGACTTTGTTCCCATTAAAGATGTGCTAATGCCTTTAATGGACAGCATGCACGATGTGTACGGGGCGGATGGACAAATTGTAGGCATTACTACTGGATTTGAGGACTTGGATCAGATTACATCCGGCTTTCAAAAATCCGATCTAATTATTTTAGCGGCACGGCCCGGAATGGGAAAAACAACTCTCGCTCTAAATATCGCCGTGAACGCCGCTATTCAAAAAAAGCATAGTGTTGCGGTTTTTAGCTTAGAAATGCCCAAAGAACAATTGGCCACACGGCTATTATGTGGCGAAGCTAAAATTGACTCCTCGCGTTTAAAAACAGCCAATCTGCAGCCCCGAGAATACGATCAGCTCACCCACGCGCTGGGCAAACTATCTGAAGCTAATATTTATTTAGATGATTCGCCGAGCTTAACGCCCTTTGAGTTACGGGCTAAAACTCGCCGATTGCAAATGGAAGCCGATGTTGATCTAGTCATTATTGACTACTTGCAGCTTATGCGTGGGGGCCGAAAACGTCCCGAAAGCCGGTTTCAAGAAATGTCTGAAGTGATTCGCGAAGTGAAGGCCTTCGCGCGCGAACTCAACGTCCCGGTTATTGCATTGTCGCAATTGAGTCGAGACATTGAAAAACGACCCGATCAGTTGCCTAAACTTAGTGACTTGCGTGAAACCGGAGAAATTGAGCAAACCGCTGATCTTGTTTTATTTATTTACCATGATCAGCATTATGAATCCAATACCACCGCAAATAGCGTGCCGTCCAAACTAATTATTGCCAAACACAGAAATGGGCCTGTTGGCTCCATTGATTTAGTATTTCGAAAGGATTATTCACGATTTTATGGAACAGAAACGAAGGCTGGCCTCCCCGTTTAAATTATTTTGTATAGCGACACTCGCTATCGGGGTGCCTAGTTGGGGATCCGCGCTGCACCTACTTCCCAACCAACTGAATAACTTTGTGCTAAACGCCGACACCATTTCATATTTAAATGACGGCAAGCTCATTCGCGCCTCTGAAAATATTCAATTGGAGTACCGTGGCTATACAATTTATACCGATCAATTCACCTATTATGAGCCCAATAAATTATTTCAATTTCGGGGTAAAACAGTCATTAATAAAGACTCCAGTCGATTTACTACCCAAGCCTTAGATTTAAATGCAACCCTGTTCACCGGATCCACACCGGCTTTTTTATTTCAAAGTGATCGTCTGTATTTACGTGGTCAATCGATTGACCTGGGCCTTGACACTATTACTGCTAAATCCGTGTGGTACTCCACGTGTCCCTTTGATCAACACTCAACCCCGATTTACCATGTCCGGAGCAGTGAGTTGATTATTCACCCCCAACGGGGGGCCTTTGTTGCCAATCACACCGTATTGTATTTATGGAAAATTCCAATCTTTTATTTTCCACGGGTGCTCTATCAGCATCAGCCCTATATTATTTTAGACGGCGAAGAAGGCGTGCCGGACACCCCCGTCTCGGGGCAATTGGGTAAAGCGCAAGCGGAAATACCCGCCCCTGAATTGGGGCAAAACAGCTTGGAAGGGTACTTTATTCGCACCGAGTTTGGTTATTTAGGACAAGGGTTACAATCGGGCGCTATTCGTGCTGGATTTAGTGAAAAGCTAGGCTTTATGACGGGACTCGAGCACCGTATTTTAAACTCGGTTGCCGACCAAGTGAAATTCCAGGCCAATTGGTATAGCTCGCTCGGTATTCAAGGGTATCTTGTCTACTCTCATGACACGGAACGTGTCGCAACTACGGAAACAAACACCTTGGGTAGTGGGTTTAATGACTTATTTGAGCAAATTATTTCGACACCGATTATTCCAGTGAGTCAATTTAATATTCGCTACAGTTATCGCGAATTATTTTATAATTCTTTTGTCACGTTTCGTCCCAAAGCTCAGTGGATTTTAAAGCAGCAAACGTTACCCTATGGGGCCTTATTTAATGGAACAACCAGCTTGTCGGCCATTGAGGAAACATTTGACTACACTGATGACGAATCCCGCAAGCCCATTCAATCCTCTCGATGGATGAATGCCCTGCGCATCGCTCGGCCATACCCCATCAGTGAGCAAGTAAGCGTAGACCCTTCCCTTAGTTACTACTTGTCTGTATACGATTATAAAAAAACGTGGAAACGGGCGTTTTCTGGTCTTCGCTTAACCCGTCGCGCACCCCTGTATACAACCTATATTGAATACCAAGAAAAGCTCCTAAATAATGGAAATAGTGTCTTTGACTTTGATTCAAGCAATCAAATTGAAACCGATGAAGTCGGGCTTGGCTTTAATACAAGTTTTAATCAAAAGCTGGTCTATAAATCCACTGTGAATATTAATTTGGAATCGGGAGAAATGCGACGTTTTAATCACGACATAACCTATTTCATGGACTGCATTAGCCTATCCGTTGGCCTTGACTCTGTTCAACAGTCGTATCGGTTTAATGTGGGTATTTTTTAAGGACGTGTGATTGTATGTTAAACTTGTGTGTCATGACACGTAAACAACCATTAATCATGCGGCTAATCGCCATTCTTATTTTTAGTAGTTGGGTCTTTAGTAGTTGGGTCTATGCCTCGCCCACTATTGTCACACAGTCTATTACCCTTGATGGTCAACGACTCCCATTATCGGACCCCATCATTCAAACTGATGATGGTATTTACGGCCCCCTGCGCGCGTTAGCCGATACCCTTGGCGCCCAACTAACGTATACACGAAAAACACGCCTGCATACCCTTCAAACAGCCACCAATATTCCGTTGACATTAAAAGCCTACAGCCGAGCATTTTGGGTCAATCACCGACTGCAATACACTCCGGTGGTCCCTATACGCTATCAAAATCAAGTATACATCCCGTTATCTCAATTTTTACCGCCCCTTGGCTATACGGTTAGCCACACCGAAACCGGCACTGTGGCTATCGCAACCCAACCAGATTTTCGGACCCATTCAGCCGCTCACCGGGTTACCCAACCGTTTGATTTTAACCGCTTGGCCAATACCCCCATTCATACCCTATATTTGAACGAAACTCCCACTAAAAAGCCACTCACCCACACACAGAACTCGATTGCGTTTATTGCTATTAATTCCATTTTAGCCAATCATGGCTACCAAGTCTCTCGCACAGACTCCCACGTGCAATATAGCCAAAATAATCAGACTATTACGCTAAGCACTCAGACCCCCACTGCACGCGTATCCAATTCCCTTCACGCGACCCCCTACCAAACAGAAGCCCCCGCCTTGGTCAGTAAAAACACGGTATACATTCCCCTATCAACCCTGCATAGTGTATTTGATTATTCCTTAGTCTGGGAACAAAAATCCCATGTATTGCACCTGCTAAACCCCATACAGCCCCCGGCCATTATGCCCTTATCAGTCCCAATTCAACTCACCATCGACCACACCCATGCCCCCACTAAACAACCCCTCGTCCAGTACTCGAAAAATTCAGTGACTATAACCCTCGCCACTAGTGTTTTCAATGAAGCCGGTGACGAACGCTACCCCAGCGACTACGCCCTCACCCAGGTGCGTTGGAAATCATACCCTCGATCGGATAGCCCTCACAGTACAATCCGGCTAGATTTCAGCGCCCCCCATCATGTTGAAGCTCAAACCATTGGGCACCAGACCCGCATTATTGCTAAGCCAATTGTATCGGCTATTCACCAACGTATCTTGTATAATGATGGGGCTGAAATCCAAATTGCAACCACCGGACCTATCCACCAAAACTACCGCATCAGCTCGAGCAACTCCGTTATTCGCGTTCATTTGCCCAGCACCCACTTAGCCCCTCAAATCGTTGAATCAGAATCCCATTACTACGACACAATTGTCGTATCCGGAAACCAAATCAAAATACCCATTCGGTCTAAAATCCCCCAAATATTTCCTGAGTTTGGGAACCAATTAACCATTCGATTTCAACCCAATCCAGACCAAGAACTAAACAAAAAAATTGTACTTTCTAGTCCGCCATTGGCTAACCGAAGCATCCAAAAAGAACCCCTTAATCGTCGCATTATTGCCATTGACCCCGGTCACGGCGGCAGTGATCCTGGAGCCATTGGGCTGTACGGCATCCATGAAAAAGACTATAACCGAGACATCTCTGATCACTTGATGCGCTTGCTGCGTCAGTCGGGCGCACGCGTCGTAAACTTGCGATTATCGGATCGAAATCCATCGTTGGCCAGTCGGTCCTCAGAGGCCAATGCCAGCAATGCCGATATTACCGTTAGCGTTCATGTCAATTCATTTTACAAAGAGTACGCAAATGGCACTGAATCGTACTTCTACAAATGGAAGGATCGACGATTGGCCACCGCCTTACAATCGGCCATGACCCGTGAGCTAAAACTAAAAGATAATGGCGTTAAGCGCGCCAAAATGTATATCTTAAATCATACCCGCATGCCGGCTGCTTTAGTCGAGCCGGCCTTCATGACCAATCGAAATAACGCAAAAAAACTAAAAAACCCAGAGTTTCGGGCACGTATCGCCCAATCGATTCATGACGGCATTGTGGACTACTTTAAATCCGAAAACTAACCCCGAAACTTACGGGCCCGTGTCCCTAAATTAACACCGTTAATGTTTGAATGGCGGACTCTGGTGTCACCATCGGCGTTTGCTGGGTTTGAACACAATGAGAAAAATGGGCAATTTGTGCACCCAGCGCATCCCCCGGTACTATTTCAACGGAAATACCTTCTGGGTTCTGATCTGAATACTGGGTTACGCTCGGACCCGACAAGTCGACCATTGCATACCCCTGTGTACCCGTAATCGTGGCGGTTCGTTGTCGAAACGGGTGCGCCCAACTCACCTGAATGAGGGCACTTTGATTCTGGTGATATTCCAACGCAATATTGGCGTGGCACGCATAACCGGGCCGATGAGAATCATTTGTATGTACTGTAGACCCAATGGGTGAGGCTCCCATTAAATACGAGACTAAGTCCACATCGTGAACCCCCAAGTCCAACAACACATCCGAATCCGTAATTTGAGAGGGTAACGGGCTTAACCGTTGGGTATTAATTGAAATAATAGTCCCCAGGGCGCCCGTATCTAGTAAGCGTTTAACCGCTACAATGGCTGGGTTAAACCGCTCAACATGACCAATCATCACCGTCACACCACCCCCAGCTGCATGAATCTGTTCGGCATCAGCCACTGTTTTCGCAATGGGTTTTTCAATTAATACCGACACGCCTGCCGCAATACACGCCAATGCCACGGATGCATGAGCCGCTGTGGAGACGGCAATGCTTACGGCATCCAACGTCTCAGTCGCCAGCATTGTTTCATAATTTGTATACGCTTGGCAACCGTATTGATTGGCATAGGTATGGGTTCGATCTCGATTTGAATCGCATACCGAAACCAACTCAGCCCCGGAATACTGATGCCAATGCTTGGCATGGTGCCGTCCCATATTGCCCAGTCCAATGACTGCCACACGTACTGTTTGTATCATATCCTTATAGTGTACCGGTGAGTACCGCTCGAGGACAACTCTTTCTGTTTAAATCCTATTTAAAAATCAACCCGTGTGGTTAGAATAACCCCCCCCACATCATAGCTATTTTCCGACTCAATATGATCCATAATACTGGAAAAATACCCACTGCCCGTTACGGTGATTTTATCCAAAAACTGAACACGGGCTGGAACATTAATCGCCACATTTAAACTCAAGTTCCGAATATAATCTTCTCGATTTCGAATAGCAATGTTGGTCACAATACCCGCCCCACTGCGCAACGAACTCTGATCTAGCGTGTTAAAATCTTGGCCCGTTGTGTACAGCCAGTCCATCGTAATATCCACTGAAACCAACGGCTTCTGTTTGTATAGTTTGACATTTATTGCATGCGATTCCCCCATCTTGGTACCCTGATTTTCCGATGTTTCAGCGGTTTTATAGCTGTAATCGTAATCAACATCCATGAACGACCATGGCCGCCACACAAACCCGGCGCGGCCCACAATTTGGGAAAACTGTGCGTATTTTCGAGTAACAGTCTCCGCCGGGCGATGCGTGGATTCTGTTTTAGACAATTGCCCCCCTCCCCCAGTCAGCGATAACCAGGACTGCCACTGCCAGTCTAAATCTGCACGGTACGTGTATGCATACTGCACCAACTGCTCATCATACTGACTGGGCAATTGAACATCGGATTTAGAAATAACGGTGTTTTTTTTGCTGTGCTGACCAATACGCACCCAGTCAATCACCGTTGTGAGTTCCAATTGCTTAGCAATTGGTGCTGAAACACTTAGGGATAGATCTTGCTCTCTATTGAGAAACGTACCCTGCGCCTCCGTTGTCATAGTCCGAGCCAAAAATTGCGTCTTGCGTCCCCAATCAATCCGTGTGCGAAAGCGATTGTAGGGCGCTGCCGTCAATTCCGTTTGTATATCACTAACCTCCGAATAGTCAATGACTTGGTTTTCGGCGTCGGATCGATCCACTGTTTGAGAATCATAATGACTAATGGCCTGCGTCCAGCGAATGGCTGTGGCCAAAGGCCCCATGGGAACCCCCGCCACATGCACACTGCCTGGCGTAAACGATAACCGATGGGTAGTGTCTTGGCTGTCTCGCGCACTATGTATGGTTTCAGTCTCAGATAAACCCGCATCCTGATAGCGCGTTAATCCGTCCGAATCTATCCGTTGATTGTCAAAGGAATAGCCATACTCCCAATATCGAAAAAACGATCGATTATGCTTGAATAAAACGTCTCCGGCTAAAGCCATTGTTCGGCTATTGGACAGCGACCGCTGCTGGTCCCCCGTTTGCATCCGATTATCTGTATTTGCGAGTAGTGTTTGCACATTGATTTTACGAATAGTCATAAACGATACTGGCGAAAAATCACGATATGTAATCGATAATGTATTGTGCTGTGTGCGCATTAGTTTGTTGTTTTGCATTTGCTCAAACGCGCTATAACTCGCCATTAGGTTGGAGCGCCGAAAAAACTGAAGCCGCTGACTGATCCAAGGCACATTAAACGAAACCAACATTGGGTATACCTCCAACCGTTCCAGTTGATATAATTGACGGCTCTCTTGGCGACCGTATTGTCCCAAAACAGCGCTTTCGTAGACTTTATCCCGATACTGCACATTAGTACTTAGCCAATAATACGGCGTATAGGTTAACTTTCCGGTGACATCGGGCACATAGTCTAAGTAGGTGGCTTGACCCGTGTGTGTGTAGATTGAATCAATAATAGAATCCAATTGAATATGCATGGCTGAATTGGGCTTAAGCACACTCAGAAACTTTTTTGTATTCACTTCACGGGTATTGCTGGAATCCGGCAACGCTTCCTTACTATGGCTGCGTGAATATAGTGCGGTTAGATTAACGGCGTCCATCCACAAGACATTGGTCTGACTGTACACGGTTTTAATATCGTGCTGTCCTGAATAACGGGCTTGATTCTGAGCGGTGTCTATTTTAGCCGATTGCTGCGCATTCATAACGGTCTTTAAGTACTCGGGGCCAAACCCGATTTTTGCCTGATACCGATTCATTTTTTCATTAATTTTATAATTGCTGGACGCGGGCTGACGCTCTGTTGTGCGTTGGTATTCATACTGAAACTGTGTCTCTAGGCCGTGCCACACCCATTGGTCCGAGCCTAGCAAGATTTGCTGATTATTATTGTATACCGAATCATCATTGCTATGCGGCCGATAGACGCGACGGTTTTCTACTTGAGAAAACAGGTGTTGATTTTTACCTAGCGTGTAGTCCATTCGCCCCTTCCACGCGGCGGTTCCACTGGATTCCGTCATTGTACCCACCGGGTCAAATGTATTATCAATAACTATGCTCTGCCCCGATACCTGCACGCGGTCCGTTAGCCCGTACTGCCCACTTACTTTGTAAGCACTGCTTTGCTGAACCTGGCGAGCCCCATCGCCTGCCTCATAGTACCGATACTCTACATTAACCACATCCGCCGATGATACTGTAATGGTTTGAAATTGAAACCCACCCTGAATATAGTTGATTGAATAGTCTGAATTTCGATTTAAAATGATACCCATTGTTCCGATTTTTTTAATCCGAATTACCTCGGAGCCTTCAACAATGTCTGAATGAATCAATCGGTATTGCCCATCTATCCCTGGCTGCACATGGGTCTCTTCTATTGTGATTTCTTTGCGCTGGAAATTATTCTCGGCCAAGGCTACCTCCACGTTAATATTCCCACGATCGCCCCAATCGTACCCGGCTGAAAACCCATATGTTTTATTATCTAGCATAGCCCCCGATTCTAAATTCGCTGGCGTCTCATAATACAAATACACCGTGGTTCC
This sequence comes from bacterium UBP8_UBA6595, assembly GCA_002433595.1. Taxonomy (GTDB): domain Bacteria; phylum Margulisbacteria; class Marinamargulisbacteria; order UBA6595; family UBA6595; genus UBA6595. The sequence continues at coordinate 12,120 of DJIL01000027.1, forward strand.
CATTGGTAGTATTTCGGTTAAATTGGATTGCTGATGTTCTTCGCTATCCGAATTTCTAAAAAACTGTATCTCTAACTTATTCCCCTGATTCAAGTAACGAACTGCATACGCATATGCATTCAGCTCAATAGCCGACGGTGACCCTGGGTTAACAACCACGCGTTGAATACTATTCTTATTCACTGGCAATGCCGGCAGCGATAACGAGTCTCCCAGGCTGTCTGATGCATACACCACCGCTTCACCACTGGATTGATTCAACCGCAACACCCCAATCATTTGCTGCGACGATCGGTATGCGTATGTCACCGAATACTGTGTACCGGACTGGATAGCCGCCCCTGTTATAGTCCCGTCGTATGCGCTCGATGTGTCGGGATTAATAGCAAGGACAGAATTCGCCTCGTCCATTACCTGTACGGTAGTTAAATCAACCGGATTATGACTCAATAGCACTTGATTACCCGAAGCGATGACTGTTTCTGTAATCGTAGGAGACTGCTTATCGTCTGCGCGCACAAACTCATTCATGTATGACCCCTTAATTTGAAACCTATTGTTCGGTTCATTGGCATCGCCATACCGTGTGTTTTGGCGAATCGTTTCATACTGAATCTTAATGGTATCCGGATGGCGAATCGGATAAGCAAAATACACTTGGCCTGTGTAATAGTTCACCGTATAATCGTACTGCTCCATCACTATCCGGTTGTTTAATTGAATGGTGACGGATCGTGGAATAACCGACGCGTATTCTAAGTAAAATGGCCCTCTAGAATCATTGGCAATAATGGTCTCTGTTTGTGTCTGTACGTCGTAATAGTTGTAGGCAATTTTGAGCGCATTTTGGGTGCTGGCAATGGGGTATTTGATACGCAAGTGGCCATCGCGATAATCAAAGTCGTAATCCACCACACTTTGCAACAGAGCCTCACGCCCGTTGGGTTGAATCAGCGTCACGGTTTCAGACCCGACGACCGCATTGGTAGTCCCCAGCTGAATAACGGGTTTTTCTGGGTGGGTCACCGCCACCCGATTCACTACGGGCTCTTGCCAGCTGGTACGCGGGGGCTTCCATTCAAACTCACCCCCAATAAATGATTTTCGACTCCGTGCTGCTGGCAAAAAATCAGCAATTGGGTTGGTAAACTCATACAACACCTTGATAAACTGAGCGTCTGTTTTAGGCGAATCAAAAATTAGCGAACCCGTTGTGTAATTTACCCTGTACGCAGCTGTTTCTTGATTATTAATTAGAACCTTAACAGAGCCATCCAGTAAATTTCGATTTGGTAAGGGGTAATCAGTGCCTCCATTCCCATAAAAAGTCACGCGTTTGGGCTTTGATTTTTCACGCCCCATGACAAAGTGCCCCCCCCACTGCGAGCCGTAATTGCCCTGAACGGATAACCCATTAAGCGATCGGTTTAAATTTAAAAACTCGCCATTACTTAATGAAGTCGTAAAATCCCCTAAAAAAACCTCGGCGGTTTTATACTTTATTAAAATATCCGTGATCATGTCAAAGTCGGGCTCTTTAGACACTCGAAATCGAATAGACATCGCATCACTATACTGACCCGTTAACGATAAATCGTATCGATTGTCGTTGCGAAATGCAGTATTGGCAACAATATCGGGTGGCAGTTGTTGATAAGCATAAGACTGTCGTATTACAGACAGTCTCTGACCTGTCGCAGTAGACGGACTCTGATTGCGACGCATAAACTTCAATTCTAAAAACCCATCCACGTCCACAACCATCGCTGGCGAAGCGGCGGGGGAGGGCTCAATATAGTTACCGGGAATCGCCACCGTATGGACTTGAGCAGGCGGGGCATAAATAGTGCCTGAATCCATGGGAACTGGGCCCATTATGGCCGATGGTTGAAGCCCCCAGACAAGCCCCCCGACACCAAAGGCCCAGCCCATCGCAACTATTCGCATTCCCTCACCGAATCGTGTATGTTTTTGATTCGTCACAGCTGCGTTAATTATACACCGGCAGGACTGTTTGTTGAACCCAGCATTAAACCCAGCTATGCTACACTAATTAACCCATGACAATAAAACTAGCAATCGTCAATAACCAGCCGGCTATTTTTCATACCCTCCAGGGGGAAGGCCCGTATGCCGGAACCCCTGCCGTATTTATTCGAACAGCGGTATGCAATTTAACCTGCACATGGTGCGACACTCCCTACACCTGGGATTGGTCCCGCTACCCCAAAGAGAAGCACATGGGTACATACTCAATTTCAAATGTCTGTGCATGTATTCAAGACTACAACCCCCAGCATATTGTATTTACTGGCGGGGAGCCCTTGCTCCAGCAGCAGGCCCTGCACTTAGTGTTGAACCAGCTCCACTCAGAGGCAACCATTGAGATTGAAACCAACGGAACAAAACAGCCAATTCCCGAGCTAGACCGAGCGGTCCATGCGTATAATGTATCCCTCAAGCTGCCCAACTCTGGCCAACCCTACACCGCGTGCATTGTTCCTGACTCCGTCCGTTATTTTGCACACAATAAAAAAGCATTTTTTAAATTTGTTGTCCAAACACCGGTCGATATCGATGCCATTATTGAGCTAGCGACTACCTACGCCATTCCACACACTCGTATTGGGCTAATGCCCGAAGGTACCGATTCACACACACTGCGTGTGGCAAGCCCCTGGGTTATTGACGCCTGCTTAACTCACGGCTTTCGATTTTTGGACCGACTGCATATTCATATCGGTATTGCATAAGCATTCCAATCACGACTAAGTACTGAATCAACGCCACCCCGCTATGCGTCACAAACACACTAAGCATGCCATAATGTGGCGCGCAGGGGTTGGGCTCGATAACGCAGACAAAATACCCCCTTGAAACATACTGAGGCTTTGGCACATAGTCGTTGCCGAAAATCCCCATACGATGCAACTGTTTCATTAACCACGGCCCGTGGACGTTCAACGTCTTTGAAACCTCAAACAGTGTTACATTAATCATGTGTTTATATATACCATGACTCTGCATTATACTTTCTAGTTGAACCCTTTACTTCAGCCATTTTTTTTCAACCAAACAGGTCATAAGCCCCTTCATTACAAATGAAAAAACATTTTTTTTTGTAACATTAGGTTTTTTTGTATCAAAATTAATTGCCCAGAAATTGGGTTGCGAACTTACAAAGAATAATTTTATACTAATAGCCATGAGCTGGCAGTCCTTTCTTAAATCGCTACTAAAGTCCTATAACTTACCCCCTCGGGTTCTGGCTCAATCGTATCGTGTAAGCGTATCGTATATTTACCATATGCTCAATGGAAAAAAAACGGCTGGATCGTATCAGAAAGTACTCGAGCTGATCCGATTTTTACGCAATCATGGCGTTCGCCAAGATTTGCTCGCTAATTTAGTGTATTTAATTATTGCGGAAAAAAAACAATCCAAAGAAATTGATAAGTTGGAAGGCTACTATAAAACATTGCTTCCCTCACAGCCAACACCCCCGTTATCAACCGATGAAACCACGCATATTGATGCGTATATTATTGAAAACATTCGCCCACTACCCCTCAATGAGAAAAAAGAAATTGTTATGAAAATTAACCAGTTTTTACTTAATGAACAGGCTGTTCACTAAACACATTTTCAGCCACCTGTTGTAGTTTTTGAACATCAAACGGTTTGGTTAAGTTGGCCACAAATTGTTGATTGATTTCAGCCTGATCCACGTTGGGAATATCGCGATCATAAAACGCTGAAATAAGAATTGCTGGGATTTTTGGATACAAGGGCCGCACACTATCGCGGATAAATTCTAAGCCAGAATTTGGACCAATGTGGTAATCAACAATGAAGCCGTGCACGCTGGGGGTATTAACTAAATACTTGTATGCTGATTGCACTGACGTAAACGAGCGAATAGAAAATAAGTGGGAAATCGCAATCTCAATGCTTTCATTAACGTAATCATGATCATCAATAACAACTATCGTTTTATCCTTGTTCATAACTTAATTGGCGCCCCACGCTTTTCTTCTTTGGGCTCAATATATTGCTTCCACTTAATGTCTGCAACGGATCGGTGGTAGCTTCGTGAACTGCCCACAATATAATATAAAATTAACCGAGATTCATCTGCTTTAGTGTACTCTTTAATTTTGTATTCGTTGTTGTCACTGTGAACAATTAAATACCCCAATTTTTCTGTTTCATGCACAAACGGTCGAATATATAAAAAATCATCTTTTTGAATCATGAATTCTGGATAATCTTCCGATGCTTGAATATAAATTGAGTGGGTATGACTGGCCACATGATATGTTGGCGGAAGAAATGAATTGTCTAATAATTCATCAATTGAGATATGAAACAACTGAGAAATTCGTTTGATCACGTCGCAACTAATACCTTCCCAATATCCGTTGTGAATTTTTGTAATTTGAGACCGTGAAATGCCCATAAACCGTGATAATTCAAAATCGGACCATTTAAAAAATCGTTTTGTAGACTTAGTAATATCTTGTAAATTCAAAAAAACCTCCTTGAAAACTTAGTTTATAAAAAGTGACAACCTAAATTAATTTATCCAGGATTTTAAAAATATTATAAAAATATATAGTAAAAATTTAATAAAATTTAATAAAATTTTACATGGCTATATTTTTGACAACAATTTTAATTGAAAATTATATTAAACACTAAATGTTTATAAAAATCAACGGTTTTATTAAACCTAGACTTCAACGAGCCCGATTGTGACTAGCCCAAACCCATGGATATCAATTACACTAATTTGTATCTATGAGACCATCCGGTATTATTCAACCCTTATCAGCCGTTGCCATTAATCAAATTGCAGCTGGAGAAGTTATTGACCGGCCCTTATCCATTATTAAGGAGCTCATTGATAACAGTATCGATGCTGGCGCCACGACAATCACCATTGATTTAACGGCTGGGGGTGTGAATAAAATTCGAGTCCATGATAACGGCTGTGGTATTTTGTACCCGGATTTGTTTAAATTGGCGCACAACCACTACACATCAAAACTGACAACGTTAACCGACCTTTACAACAGCCCAAAACTGGGGTTTCGTGGCGAAGCATTGGCCAGCATTGCTCACGTGGCTACTGTAACCGCTGCGTCCAAGTCACTGGATGATTCAGTTGCCTACTTAGCGACATATACTGACCCGGAATCCCCCACCGTATCCCCCACCCATCACGAAACAGGAACAACCATTACTGTTTGCCATTTGTTTGATCAATTACCCGTACGGCGCCGATTCTTAAAATCAGAGTCTGCCGAATACCAGCATTGTCATACGTTGGTAATGCATTATGCCCTGCTATTTCCGGGCATTAATTTTATTATGTCCCACAATGGCAAATGCACCTTAAATACAACCACTGTAGACACTGCCTTAGGCGTTGCTCACACCCTATTTGACCAAACCCAACACCTGAAACCCATCGATGCCCATTATGGATCTGTCCATATTCATGGGTTTGTCTCAACGCCACAGCTCCATGCGGGATCCCGCAATCGACAATACCTAGCCGTCAACCACCGGCCCATTAAATCCATGGTGATTAATCGGGCAATAACCGATGCCTATAAAGAACAAATTGTACCCAATCGGCACCCCTACTGCCTCTTGGCATTGCATGTACCTGATGACCATGTCGATGTTAATATTCACCCCCAAAAGCGCGACGTTAAATTTTTAGATGAGCAAGCCATTTATCGTGCGGTTAAGCACAGTGTTGCCGCACTATTTTCAACGAATCATTTTTCCATAGACCCACCCCCTTTACCCGCGACACCCCCCACTAACTCCCCATCACCCGATCCCATAAAAACGACCCACTCGGCGGACGCACTGCCTCCCCAACCGCAACCCTACGCCCCCGCTTCCTCATCGCAATTACCCAACTGGCAACCCGCTACCTTGCCATCGACACTGCCGCTCGACGCCCCTTCCGAGCCCCTTCCGTTCGCCCCCCCCACACCCAAACAGCCGCATTACCTGCAAGTATTTGGTACATATATTATTATCCAAGTAGACCAGTCGGTTTGGATCTTGGATCAACATGCTGTGCATGAGCGAATTTTATATGAACGCATTCGCGCCAATCATACACCCCAATCCCAACCCTATTTGTCCCCAAAAATTATCGCTTTAGAGCCTGCTCACATGGCCACCTACACAATGCGACGTGCGGCATTGGATCAATTGGGTTTTGACACTGAAGTCTTTGGCCCCGATCAAATTATTGTTCGTGGCGTGCCCGCTTTATTCATGGACACTGCCATTGAGCCCTGGGTGTCCCACTTCCTTGATTATGCCGATGACACCCCCGATGACACCACTATTCACGATTGGCAACAGCGCTCCTGCAAAGCGGCAATTAAAGCCGGTAAACGGCTATTGCCCGCGGATGTAGACGCCTTGATTCAACAGTTTTTAGAAACCCCCAATAACTATACCTGTCCGCATGGCCGCCCTTTATTTGTCGAATACAGCGTGGGTGACTTTGAAAAATGGTTTAAACGACGATGACTTGGATCATTGGAACCCGAGGCTCTGCGCTAGCACTCTGGCAAGCCCGGCACGTACAGCAGTTACTCCAGGAATCTTTGCCCAATCAGCCCACTCAAATTCATGTCATTCAAACTACCGGCGATCAAGACAAAACTAGCCCCTTGCATGCCATTGGTGGTAAAGGCGTTTTTACCAAAACGATTGAACAGGCGCTACTAGATGGCCACATTGACATGGCTGTGCACAGCCTTAAAGACATGACCAGCGCCATGCCAGACCCGCTGCAATTAACGGCCTTCTTGGCTGCCGAATCCCCCGCTGATGCATGGATATCCGCTGAGTATCCCGATTTTAATCAACTACCCAATTATTGCACAATTGCCACCGGTAGTTTGCGCCGAGCGGCTTTGGTCAAACGGCAACACCCAACGGCAACAATCGTCCCTATTCGTGGCAATGTAGGCACACGGATCAAGGACTATTCAACCACGGCCATTGGCACATTTTTATCCGTTGCTGGTTTGAAGCGGTTGGGCTTACAAAGCCGTCACACGCACCCCTTACCGGTTCAGTCCTTTACGCCTGCGCCTGGGCAAGGCGTGATAACCGTTCAAACGCGACGGGATGCGGATCCTCTTAATGCGGCTCTATCGGTTATTAACGACCCCCGTCAGGCCTTGTTATCTCGGTTAGAGCTAGCATTCCTCTATTCCGTGGGTCTGGACTGCCGGGCCCCATTGGGTGCCCACGCACAACTTATTAACAACCGTCAAACACTGAGTATATTTTTGAGCACTATGGAAACTGACCTCTTTATGGACGAGTGTATAGACATCCAAGTGGACTCCGATATTAAAACCCTAAGTGATCGATGCTTAAGTTGGCTAAACGAAAATAAGTGAACTACTTCTTTTCTTTATAAAGCACGTGCTTTCGAAGCATGGGGTCGTACTTTTTGAGCTCTAGCCGCTCGGAATTATTTTCTTTGTTTTTTTGTGTGTGATAACTATGCCCACTCTCTGTGCTATTCATAATTACCGCGTTTCGTTTTCCTTTTTTTGCCATAGTTGACTTATTATGCCAGATCTAAACTAAAGGCGCAAGCATGCAACCCACAAGGCCCCATTAATGATCATCGCCACTGTATTTGAAGCCACTATCGGCCATGCCCCAATACTGCTTCCATAGATCACAAAAAGAATCGAACCCATTGTTAATAAAAACGGCGTCATCGTATTAATATCACCCACCCGCTTGGACCGCAGGGTTTTCCATAACTGGGGGGCGGTTGCAACGGCAATGCAGGCGCCTGCACAATACCCGATACTTTCAACTACTAAATTTGTATACAAAATCATATATAAATTATAGTATACTATTCATTGTAAGAATTTAACACGAATTAACCCGAATAAAATCATTGGAGGTTTTGTATCTTATGGTATCTTTTCAAGCCCAAACAACCGTATCCACCACATTGCCCGCCTGTGTGTACTTGATTGGATCGGATACAGATCCTGTCATTCAACGCATTCACGCCCATCACCCAGACTTAGACCCCCTAACCGCAGACGCTCGATTTTCAACTGATTTTTTATCCGTTTTTACCGTACGTGTCGGTCGCCATTATCTTGTACTTGTTGGGTTAGACAACCGCACCGATGCCGTATCTATTGGACACGCAGTAGCGACTGGTTGCCAAACCGTTCAAGCGTTGGAATTGGAGGCCCTAAGTCTCTATTTGAGCGAAGCCCAGTTGGCCAGTAGCGCAGCTATTGGGCAATGGATCGGCCAAAGTGTGGCTATGGGCACCTATGCCTTTGACCGCTACAAATCCAATCCTAAAACACCAAACCCGATCCAAACCATTGACGTTATCACCGATACCGATCACGCTCATAAAGCCATACTTGCCGACCTTGCCATTGGTATGGCCATCGGTACCGGCGTTAATCAGGCTCGCGACCTTGCCAATATGCCCGCCAATGATTTAAATCCCACCACATTTGTTGAGAAAATTGAATCCAAATTCAGTAGCAATGCTGCCATTAGCGTCCGTATTATTGACGAAACTGAGGCTGCTGACATGGGTATGAATTGCTTGGTTGCGGTTGGGCAAGGCTCTCGCCAGCCCAGCGCATTGGCCATAATCACCTACACCGGAGACAAGCAATCCAGCGAACACACGGCGATTGTTGGTAAAGGCATCACGTTTGACACCGGCGGCATTTCATTAAAACCCGCCAATAACATGAAAGCCATGAAAGGCGACATGAGTGGAGCGGCGGCTGTTTTTGGTGCTATGCACATTGTGGATACCCTCAAACCCAAAATTAATGTTACCGCGTATATTGCATTAGCTGAAAACATGCCTTCTGGCCATGCCCAACGCCCAGGGGATGTGATCACAGCCTATAACGGAACATCGGTTGAAATTGTTAATACTGATGCGGAAGGACGTCTAGTGTTGGCCGATGCATTGGCCTATGCCGTTGAGAAAAAACCCGCACGAATCTTAGATATTGCCACATTAACGGGCGCTGCCATGGTGGCTTTAGGCCGAGAAGCCTTGGGTATTATGGGTAACAATCAAGCGGTGATTGATCGCACCAAGGCCTGCGAAGCTACCAGTGGCGAGCGCGTTTGGCAGCTCCCGTTGTATGACAGCTTTAAGCCATATTTAAAGTCGACTATTGCAGACATTGCCCATTGCAGTGAGGAGCGCTACGGAGGCACGTGCACAGCCGCTAAGTTTTTAGAACAGTTTGTTGATGATGCCCCTTGGGTCCATGTTGATATGGCACCTAAAATGGACAACACAAAAACAAAGGGTGTGGATATTGACGGCATGTCTGGCGCTGGAACTCGGCTAATTTACCGATTCTTAACGCAATAGAATTATCGCAGTATCGGCAATTTAAGCGATGGGCTATTGAAGGGCGCAATGGCTCGTCTTTGGAGCCACCCCATTGGACTCGAGGAAACACCCGGAAAGGGGGCTGAATCCGATTGAGTCCCCGTGCTATCCTCTGAATTTTCTCTCGAAAGCGAGTCTGTCGTGGAGGCATCCGAATCAATTGTGGACCGTTTCTTCAGTTTCTCCGTAATCATCTGTTTGATTGTTGGATTTAATTTGAAATAGTCATTCTGAGCTTCACACTGATTAGACCTCAAAATTTCCTCTGCCATTTGCAACGACTTGCCAAGATCTAGAGTCCCCTTTCTACCTCTGATTTCTTGTGCTATTACTCGACGTTGGAAAAGAGTCCCTATATCTTTTCTAGCATCAATGTAGGTACGTATTGGTGGTACCTTTGATCGAAAACCTGGTGCTGACATTACGTACAAAGTAGCACCTTGTCACTCACCCATCAAGGTATCAAACGAACCCTATTTCACTACAGTTGCGTACAAGCCCTATATACCAGTATAGTTAAGTATTATGAGCAAAAAAACAGCATTAATTATTGGTGGTGGCCCCGCAGGCCTAACTGCTGCATACGAATTATTGGAACAAACCGACGTTCACCCCATTATCGTGGAAGCGGATACCCAAGTGGGCGGCATTTCCAAAACCATTCATTACAATGGGAATAAAATTGACATCGGGGGGCATCGGTTTTTCTCAAAATCAAGCCGGGTTATGGACTGGTGGCAACGCATGCTGCCCCCCACTGGGGACCCTGAAAAAACAGACCGTGTATTTTTAACGCGTAGCCGATTGTCTCGCATTTATTTTCTCCGAAAGTTTTTTAGCTACCCCATCTCGCTAAGCGTAACCACCATGCGCTACCTGGGTCTATGGCGATTAATTAAGATTGGCGTCAGTTACACGAAAGCCAGTGTATTTCCAATTAAACATGAAACATCGTTAGAAGATTTTTTCATTAATCGATTTGGAAAAACTTTATACCTTATTTTTTTCAAAGATTACACCGAAAAAGTATGGGGGGAACCCTGTCATACTATCGACGCATCGTGGGGCGCTCAACGCATTAAAGGGCTGTCGATTCGAAAGGCCATCACCCATGCCCTGACACAATGGGTTAAAAAAGATCAATCGGTTGAACAAAAAAAGACAGAAACCAGTTTAATTGAACGGTTTTTATACCCCAAGCATGGGCCGGGACAACTATGGGAAGTCACCGCTGAAAAAATTATTGAACGTGGCGGTGTCATTCACATGCAAACCACCGCTACCCAACTGCATTGGTCTGAAAACCGTGTCACCGCCGTAACCCTTCACCATCAAACAACCAATACAACTGAGCGAATTCCAGTAGACTACGTTATCTCTACGATGCCCGTTAAATGCTTAATTCAAGCCATGGACCCCCCGCCGCCGCCTGCCGTTATTACTGTTGCTGAAGGCCTGAAGTATCGGGATTTTATTACCGTTGGCCTACTCTTAAAAAAATTAAATGTCCAAATGGATAAGCGTATTCATACCCAATTACCCGATACCTGGATTTACATTCAAGAACGGGACGTGAAAATTGGCCGATTACAGATTTTTAATAATTGGAGCCCTTACTTGGTGAAAGACCCCGATACTGTTTGGTTAGGCCTTGAATACTTTTGCTACGAAGGCGATGATTTATGGCAATTATCCGATGACGAACTCATTCAGCTGGGGCAATCTGAATTGGCTAAAATGAACTTAATTAACACCGAAGATGTCTTGGATGCCGTTGCGATTAAAGTACCCAAAACATACCCCGCTTACTTTGGAACTTACGATCAATTTGATACCATTCGAGAATTCACGGATCGTGTTGAAAATTTATTTTTAATTGGGCGTAATGGTACCCATCGGTACAACAACCAAGACCACTCCATGCTTACAGCCATGACTGCTGTTGAAGCCATCAAAACCGGCAGTACTGATAAACGTGCTATTTGGTCTGTAAATACCGAACAAGATTACCACGAAACCAAAGACTCCAGTACGAGTACGTCGGGGTGATCGCTCGACTCCGGGCGTTGCCCTGGCCCGTACTCATCGGGCTGAGTCTGTTTCTGCTGCATAGTATTGTAGCCAGTAGCTTGAGTTTTTTTTATCAGGATGAAGCTGCCTATTCTGGATTTGGATTGACCATGATCCAAACTGGCAATTGGCTCATTCCTGAGTTTGAATGGTCCAGCATTCATCGAAAACCCCCGTTGTATTTTTGGCTCATTGCCAGCAGTTATTCGTTATTTGGCGTATCAGAATTTACCATGCGACTCCCCGCTTTCCTGAGCCTAATCGGCCTGTATGCCACCCTATGGTTTTGGGGCAAGCGCATGCTGGGAGCCCGCATAGCCGGGTGGTCTGTGCTGGTTTTAAGCACATCATTATTTGTGCCTCTATTGGGAATTATGGCTTTAGTGGACGCACCCTTGCTGTTGATGAGTACGCTTGCTGCCTGTTGCGTCTATACGGTCTTGCACTCCCCCCGGTACCACTGGTGGGCTATTTTGGGTTTTTGGTCCTGCATAAGTGCGGGGGTTTTACTTAAAGGCCCTCCCATTATTATCTTTGGGGGTATGCTGGGACTGTTGTTGCTAATCCTACATCCCCACCGATGGCGACTATTGTCCTTGCATCCATGGCTATTTGGCCCCATTAGCTTGATCCCATTCGCTTTATGGGCCTATGCCACCACACGCGTGGACAATGGCGCCTTATTGGCGTGGATGCTGGACTGGTATGTGGTGCGCCGCATCAATGGCTCAACCCTGGGCCATTGGGGGCCCCCGGGCTATTACACCCTGTCTTTCCTGTTGTTTTTTATGCCCTATGCTCTGTTTATCCCCCAAGCCGTTGTTCAGGGGTGCCAGTGGGTGAAAAACCGCCACTCTGTCGGGCTGTGGGTTGTGGCTTGGTTTTTGGCTGGCTGGGTGTTTTACGAGCTATCACCCAGCAAACTGCCTGCCTATGTCGTGACCGCCCATGTGCCATTGGCCATTGCGATTGCCTATAGCATCACCACGTACTTGGACTACCGACCCATTGCCCTGCGCACTGGCCAAATTGTACACGGCTGTATCCTGGGAATCTGGCTGATTATCTTATGGCTAATCCCAACCTATTTTGGGTTTACGCGTACTGTTAGTTTGATCGTTGGCCTAACCCTGGGTGCTGGGTATTTGGGCTATCGCATCTTGCACGCAATTCGTGCCAATCAGCCGGAAAGCGTTGTCAAAAGCACGGTGATTCAAGGCCTTGGCTTTATGCTGTTGTTTTGGGGGCTTTTAGTCCCCCTATGTGATACTGTTAAATCAGCCCCACGGTCTATGGCTCGTTATTTACACCAAACAGTACCCGCATCCACCCCAATTATCGTGGCCCATACCCAGTACGAACCGATTCACTTGCTGGTGTATTTATCCGAACACTTTGAAACCGTCACCGTGTTCAAATCACCGGAGACACTGGTTGATTATTATCAGGACAATCCAACCAGTGTCTTTGTCCTTTCAGACGCCCAATTTCACACCCTTCAAACCAGTATCCCCGCACTCACCGGCCGTCGCTTTGGCCCACCCGATCAGCCCAACATGCCGGTATTGCGGTACACTGTTGTGGTCCCTACCCATTAATTTTTCGCATCATCTGAAAAACTGGTATCTCTTCTTTTACTAGAACGCGGCCCCATCGGAGACGCTTTAGCATCCTCCCCCGTGCTCGGGGCTTCTGGTTTAGCAATAGGGCCGGTGTAGATGCTGGGTTCGGTGTTGGCTCTGGGTCGTCGATTCAACAAATTGGACCCAGGAGTATGAACTATATCGTCGGCGCTGTCACACCTTGCCCGTTGACTGCAACCTGCTGTTTTAGGACGGTCTCCACCGGTATCTGGCAACGGTGCTGGGCATTGATGGGATATTCCTCTACTCGTTTCAATCACTAGAAACACTCCTTGTCATATATTGGTTGCAACTGAATTTTTCAGTTTTAGGATCAAAATTTGGATATATTGGATATAAAAAAATAATGCTATTATGTAGGTATATTTGTCAACAGCTTGAAAAAATATTCGAGTATCGACAAGACGGCATCCCCTGCGATACAGTCTGTATTAATGACCGTCAAATCCCGCCCCGCATTGTCCATATCCGACCTCAATTATTTGCTTAAGCAACTATTGGATGCCGAGCCTTTACTCGCCCAACTGGCCATTACGGGTACTATTACCCAGTATCGCCATTACGCAAAAACAGGGGCTCATTACATCACGCTATCCGATGATACTAGCACTATTCAGGCGATTGCTTTTAAGCTAGATACGGTTGACCCAATCAAGCCCGGTCAGTTAATTACCGCCATTGGTCGGCCCACATTCTACACCAAACGCGGCACCCTGCAATTTCAAATTTATGCCCTAAAACCTCTCACTGTTAGCCCCATGACTCAAGCCTTTGAAGCGTTAAAAGCCCAATTAAAGGCCGAAGGGTTGTTTGACCCGGAACGAAAAAAGCCCATCCCCAACTACCCTAAGCGCATTACCCTAATTACGGCCAGTCCCTCAGCTGCCTTGTCTGATTTTCTAAATTTGAAGCAGGCGCTCGTCCCGCACCTCACCCTTCAAGTCATTCCCGTTCGTGTTCAGGGGTCCCAGGCCCCTGCTGACATTGTTGCAGCCTGTCAAACTGCCAATGCTCATGCCGCTGATTTAGTGGTTATCTTGCGGGGGGGTGGATCAGCCGAAGATTTAGCCGCTTTCAACAACGAGCGTGTCGTGCGCGCAGTAGCCACATGCACCGCCCCAACAATTAGCGCTATTGGACATGACATTGATGTCAGCCTCACTGACTTTGTGGTGGACCATCGATCCGCAACCCCCTCAAGCGCTATTCATACCATTGCAGCCCCCTTCCAAGCCGCTCGCACAACCCTGAGTACGCACTTAAGCAACGCCCACCAACGCGTAACCACTCAACTGGCACAAACACGCCAGCGGGTGCTCAGCGCCTTAGACCAAAGCACCCATCAACTCACACGCCAAGTTCAGACACTCAACCAACGGGTGCATCATACATTAGCCTTGGCCGATAGTCACAATCCACTAAAAAAGCTAGCCCAAGGATACAGCATCACGCAGCGTGATGACCAACCCGTTCACTCAATTGCCGGGCTGTCAACCGGTCAATCCATTACAACCCGTGTTTCTGACGGATCAATAACCAGCCAAATTCAGCATGTGCAACCAACCACCACCCCTATTGCAAAACCCCTCATAAAGCTATAGCATTAACTATATGAAAGAACAGTTGGACCAATTGGATGTCTGGGTTAAGCAATTGGCGCAAGCGGATCCGACCGAGGCCCTCACGATTTACACAACTATTGTAGCAGAATCTACCGCTATTTTAGAGCAACTTAACACCCTCAATGATACTGTCAAGACATTAAGTCACGAAGCCACTGAAATCATCAATAATGCCGCAATCACTCCCTAATTTTATTGCTAAAACAAAGCCCCTCCTTATGGGCCAGTTGGACCAACTGA
This sequence comes from bacterium UBP8_UBA6595, assembly GCA_002433595.1. Taxonomy (GTDB): domain Bacteria; phylum Margulisbacteria; class Marinamargulisbacteria; order UBA6595; family UBA6595; genus UBA6595. Next base: position 27,158 of record DJIL01000027.1, read on the forward strand.
CCCAGTTTAACTTGGAAGACCCACGACAGCAATTGGCTACGGCCATGCGCCATACCTTATTGGCGCCCTCAAAATGCTTCCGGGGGTTGCTTGTCTGTGCCACCCACCGTATTTTTTCGGATACTGTCGATACAATATTGCCGGTAGCTTGTGCCATTGAAATGCTGCACACCGGTTCTTTAATTTATGATGATTTGCCCTGCATGGACAACGATACATTGCGCCGTGGGCAACCCTGCTGCCATTGCCTGTTTGGGGAAGATATTGCCATATTGGCGGCCTACACGCTCCAGTGCTATGCCTATGAGATTTTAAATCAACCCACTAACTTTGACCCCAAAAATCAATTGGCGATGATGCAATTTATTAGCCAGGCCTGTGGCATCCATGGTATTGCGGGTGGGCAAGCATTGGACTTAATTCAAGCCCGATCTTCAGAAAAAATTAGCCCAGTTGAAACCATTCATGCCCTAAAGACGGGCGCCACTATTGTAGCATGCGTGTGTATTCCCGCAATTTTGCACGGGGCCGACCCCACTACACTGGACACGCTAAAAAAAACAGGCAGTCATTTGGGGCTCTTATTTCAGATTGTGGATGACATTCTAGACGTTGTATCGCCATCAGAAACGCTGGGTAAAACAGCCAATAAAGATAGCGAACAAAACAAATTTACCTATATTTCCGAACTTGGTTTAGCGGGTGCAAAAGCCGAAGCTCAGCATCAAGCGGACTGTGCAAAAAAACAATTGGATAGCCTCAATTATCCCAATAACCACCTTTACGGATTTGTAGAATGGGCGCAAACGCGTATTCATTAACTATGTGGGCCTCTATTTTGCAAGAAGACTGTCCCAATGGCGACATTTCAGCTGACTGTCTTGGCTTGGGAGACACACAAGTAACTGCCGCCATTTTAAGTAAAGATTCGGGTATTTTTTTTGGAGAAGCGTTGGTTCAGCCACTCATTGATGCCCTGCAACAGCCCCTAAGCTACACCTATCATGTTCACGATGGGGCCCCCCTCACACCCGGGCAACCCATTTTGACACTATTGGGTACTGCGCGTGCTATAGTCCAGCTTGAACGTCCCTTGCTCAATTGCCTGCAACATTTATCGGGTGTTGCCTCAATTACGCATCAATTTGTATCCGCATTAAACAACCCGTCTATTGCCATTGTTGATACCCGAAAAACAACACCCTTGTGGCGGAAATGGGAAAAAAAAGCAGTGGTAGCCGGTGGTGGGAAAAACCACCGCATGAATTTGTCGGATATGATTTTAATTAAAGAAAACCATATTCAAAGTTTTGCACACTTAAACAATAACCAAACGTTATCCGATTGCATTGCCAATGCGAAAGCGCGCTACCCCCAGCATCTGTTAGAAATTGAATTGGACTCGCCCGATCGTTTGCAAGATTGGGACCTAACCGCGGCTGATATCATTATGTTTGATAATTTTGACTTTCATGCCTTGCAAGCAGCCAGTGCCTATTGCCGAAACCGATACCCCAATGCCTTGCTAGAAGTGTCTGGAAATGTCACACTGGATACTGTGTGTCATTATTCAGAATTACCCATTGATCGAATCGCCATTGGTCGGCTTACCCATTCTGTTCGTGCTCTTGACATGAGTTTATTAGTGCAATGATTGATGTAAACGAAACAACCCCTTACGATTCCTTAGATTATCCCGCCCTAGCGAATACCTGTAAAGCCTGCCAAGCGTGTGGTTTATCTGAGACTCGCACACAGGTTGTTGTTGGAACGGGACCTGTTCCGTGTAACCTTATGATTATTGGTGAAGGGCCTGGTGCCAAAGAAGACGAACAAGGGCTTCCCTTTATTGGACGATCGGGCCAATTATTAACTAAAATTTTAGACTCTGTTAGCATTAATCGCGAATCCGATGTCTATATTACTAATATTGTTAAATGCCGCCCCCCCAAAAACCGAGACCCCCAAAAAGATGAGGTTGCTGCCTGTAAACCCTATTTAATTCGACAAATTCAACTGGTCCAGCCAAAACTATTGCTTGTACTGGGTGCCCCTGCATTGAAAACAGTATTGGAAGAGACCACCCCGATCTCTAAAGTTCGCGGTTCTTGGTACCAAACTCCTGTAAATTATATGGATGACAATTTGTACATTATGCCGTTATTCCACCCATCGTATTTACTCCGCAACGATAGCCGAGAAAAAGGCAGCCCAAAGTGGCTAACCTGGCATGATTTAAAAGAAATTAAAGCCGCCTTGTCTTTTTACGAACAAAGCGAATTGGACAGTGCACTCTAAATCAACCTACACTAATACTAATGACTGAACAAAACCTTAAAAAAAAGCGCCCTCGGCATTCTAAAAAACCTCAAAACAAACCCAAATCAGAGGCACTTGCCCCATCGGACCCACCCGATACCTCTAAACCAAAACGTACCCGGCGGCGCCGGCGAAAACGAAGTGTCAAAAACCTTTCCGACCATTTTTCATTGCGTGACTTTGCCTGTAAAGTTTCCGGTTGTTCGGCTAAAAAAAAGGTTAGAGTTAGCCTGGGCCTTATTGGTGGCCTTGAACTCCTTCACCAACGCAGTCAACAACCCATTCAAATTATTAAAGGCTACGAATGTGACACCCATGCAAAAAAATCAATTTATAAAAACTATCACCCATCCGGCATTGCTGCAGAAATTAAAATTGATACCTTAGACCCCACTGATGTGTTTAAACTTGCCGAAACAATTGATGAGTTTTTAGGCCTCGGTTTAAATTTAGACACCCAAACCGTTTATGTCGATACTCGTAAAGAAAACCCCCAAAAGTGGGTGTCTAAAGATGGCATAAGAACCGACATTACGGAGCATAACCGCCACCAATGGTTTAATGAATCCAGCACTTGATGCGTTTATTCACCATTTGCGCAATCACCGCATGTGTGCCACCCACACCATTGAAAGCTATCGTCGGGATATTTATCGAATGTGCCAATTTCACCCCAATCGCACACCCGATACCCTTACCCTTTCTGAGGCCAAACAGTATATTCATGCCTGCCATGCCGCTGGGCTTGGCGCCCGGTCCCTACGCCGGCATCTGGCTAGCTTGCGTGCTTTTTGGCTTTTTTTAGGCGTTAAGCCCTGCGTTTGGGACGCCATTCCATCGCCCAAGTTTCAATCCGCACTACCCACAGCCCTATCCCCCCTTACCGTGTACACACTCCTGGATCAGTTGTCTCACTCGCCCCTTGGCATTCGCAATCGAGCCGTTTGTGAATTGCTCTATGCGTCGGGAATCCGAGTCTCTGAACTGGTTCAAGCAAAACTGACTGATTTAAATCTAGACGCGCGTTGCCTTATGGTTCTAGGCAAGGGAAGTAAACAGCGACTGGCTTTTTTTGACGATCGAGCCCATGGCTATTTGATACAGTATTGTCACCACATTCGAACGCAGTGGGAGTCAAAAAGCCCCCATGTGTTTATTACCAAGCAGGGACGGCCGCTGCAAGTTCGTAGTATTCAGCGAATAGTCAACGCCTTAGGCTCACCCAGCGGGCATACCCTAACCCCCCACACGTTTCGTCATTCGTTTGCCACACGATTACTCAATAATGGGGCCGACTTGCGGATGATCCAACACCTACTGGGTCATGAAAACCTAACCACCACGGAGCTCTATACCCATGTGTCTACCACCGAGCTGAAGAAGCTGTATCATGCCGCGTTTGTTTAGCCGTCGTAGTTAACGTATTTTTTATTTTACGAACAGTGGTTCTACCCGTAGATGAAAATTGAATCGAGGAAGTCTTTTCTGAAGGGCACGAGGATTGTTTAAGGTCTAACCATAATTTTTTGTTTTTTTTAATAAAACATATTGATACATGGTCATACGTATATGGTTTAAATGTTTGATCGGTTACCGCATCTAGCAACTTTTGGACATTATCCTCGTCTACTTCTACTTTGGGTAGAATAGTTATCGACGCTGGTTTTCTTTGTCCGGATTTAGGATAATCAAGTTCAATTACTGTAAGATTTTTAAGTTCTTGTACAGCAGGAGAATCAAAAAGTTCATGCAAACTACTACCGTACGTATTATCAAATAACACTACAACTTTTTGACAATTTTCTAGTATTTTTAAAATCTCACTTTTAAATTGTTCTTTGGGCGACGGTGAGGTCGGTTCCGGGGTAACTTTCTGGATACTAATGTTTTTAATTTTATACCGCTCATTTTTATTCTCGGGCGGCGGTGGCGGTGGCGGGTATTTGGGCGGTGGCGGGTATTTGGGCGGTGGCGGTGGCAATTGTGTGGGCAGCTGACTGG
>DJIL01000027.1:31787-32012 GCA_002433595.1 bacterium UBP8_UBA6595
GCAATTGTGTGGGCAGCTGACTGGACGAGGCTTCACCTTGATTGGCCGTTTCTGGATTGGCATTTTCCGGGAACCGCCAATCGGGAGCAGCCTCTGCACGACCTGGATTTCGATTTCCTAAATGCAGACCTCCCGTCATACTTAGCTTACTCGTACTTTGCATAGATGTCTCCTCCTCTTAGATTTTAAAATTTTAATAATAAAACAGCTCGCTAAATACTAAAA
>DJIL01000019.1 GCA_002433595.1 bacterium UBP8_UBA6595
ATATAATAAAGATATCGCGTTGCGTGCAATGGATGATTCGCGGTTTACTGTGTTGTTGGCAGCGCAAGGAATCCTCACCCAAAAGCCCAACGAACACAATCCGCAGGATCGGTCCATATTTTCGGCTTATTTGGCGTATGAGCGGGTTCGGTTTGAGCAGGGAAAGGTTCTGAAGACCAGTTTGTCTAGTCAAGATCGATGGCAAGATAACAGGGATGGGGCGTTTAAAAAGTTGGACGCTTTGTTTGATGTTAATATGGGCGAGCAGTTGCTGGACCTTAATAAAAAAATGGCAATGATGCGGCAATCTTGGGTTCAGCGGTCGCTGCTCATGGCGACGGTTTTGCAGTTTTCAATCGGGTTTTCTGTTCATGATAAATATGCCAATGAGTTTCGGGGGGTTTCGGAAAAAATGGCGGGTATCGTGCAATCGCTTAAATCGGCTATTCAGCGGGAATGGGAAGATCAAGAGCAGCTGCAACGCATTCAATTTGAGCGCGAGAAAAAAAAACGAGAGTTGGCTATTGGATACGGTCTGGATATGATCAAAGATGTGCTGGGCTTGGGCCTGGTTCGGGTTAAGGCCTTACAAAAACAAATATTTTTCAAAATAACCCCCTGGCATATTATCTACTATTCACTACTAGAGACTATTGCCAATGCCATCAAAACATTAACAAAAGACTCCCGCTGGCTATACGCTCGAGACTTTATGACTGCGTCAACGCCAAGCTTATCGGATGCCCACCAGGCACTCAGTGCCAATTCAAATACACTTCGTAAACTCAAGGAGCGTGAAGCATCCGCTAAGAAACACTATGATGCGGCTCGGCGTCATCGTGAAGCTATGGAAGCTGTGTTGGCGCAAGATTCAGGATCAACCGTGGTGGCACAGCAGTTGGAAGATGCACGGTTAAATGAGGCCCGGACGCATGCGCAGTATGAGCGTCACAAATTTCAAACCCTGTTGGCGGATTATCGAGGCAATGCTTGGGGCATCAATGCGTATGAAAAAGTATTTTCTCAAGAATTTAAAATGGTTAATCATGCTGCTATTTTTGATAACTTTAAACGCGTGACGTATTTGTATAATCGATATTATACGATGCAGGCGGCGCGGATGGCCCGGTATCGCGTGATGGATACGATTATTGGGCTGTCTCGGGGTGACCGAGCAGCTGAATCGGTAAATTTAATGTCTATGGAATCCGATTTGATTAAAACCCATACAGACAACTTGGTGTCTCAGGCGAAAGAACAAATTCGGATTGCCAATAAAAAGGCAGACACTCGGTATGAAATTTATGAAGCAGCGATAGACTTGGCGATAACCAGTGCTTTTGCTGGTGCACTGATTGTGTTTCAAAACCCCCTCATGGCAGCATTTTTTCAAATTTCTAAAGAAATGCTCGGTTTGGTGCGTAATACTATATTCAATGCGATCAATCAAACTATGGTTTATGGGGATACCCAAACGTTTGAGGATGCCCTGAAGGAAGAAGCTGTATCGGAAGATTCTTCCCACGTACTGTCTGTGGTTAGTCCGCAGGCGGCAACCCAGAAGCACCAATCGTTAAACGGGGAGTTTGATACCAGTATTCAAGCGCAACGTGGCCGAAGTGGGGAATATTTTTTAAATCAAGAACACGTGACACAATTTAATCGGGAGTTGGCTTATGTTACGCAAACGATGCAGCTATCTGCACAGGCGGTGGCTAAAGTTGCCGAGTTGCGCTACATGATTATGAATATGATAGCCGGCGGAACCACATCCCAAACCGCAGTGACCGGTTTAATTATGGGGTTAAAACAAGCGATAATAGACGCCTATTACAACACGCACCGCATGGGCCATTTAGAAATGAAGCTAAGCCGAGATACCGATTCCAACGAGATATGGCAAAAAATAATAGCGGACACTATGCACACGTCTACCAATTTTTTGAGTTATGCACCAGGGGGAAAATACTTAGCCTCTTGGCGCCAATCCAGCAGGCTCATTCGCCAGATGGCTGCGATGGGATCGGCGGGGGTGTTTCGGCAAGTTGCAGAGAAAACTAAGCCAATGGTTGGCCGAATGCATGGATTTTTTGTTGGCCAAGATGACCAGACAGCCCCAACCTTGCTAATGACGGATGCCGCGAAACGAGAACAGTTGGCCTATACGCAATCCCGTAGTGGGAACTATCAAGGCATGGCGGGTGTGTATCAAGCCGCGATGCTGAATAAATATCAGAAGCAATATCAGCAGCAGCGGTCCAATGCGCGTAAAGAATACTTGCAAAAAGTTAAAGCGTTTTGGAATAGTGTTAGCAATTGGGCAAAGTCTGTGCTTAAAGAACCAAAAGTGCGGGATCGCCTTCGAAACAATGTGCCCCGGTTTTTTGCTCAACTCTATCAGAAAAAGGAACCGTCGGCAGCAATCGTTTTGGGGGGGGTTAATGGTCTTTTTTTAGATATTCCACGCACAATACTAGCCAGTTCTAGTATGGCTAACGTCGCCCCGGATTGGCATATTTTGGCTAAAGCGTCTGCACAGGTTGAAACCCCGACGATTCAAGCCGCTCTTGGTATTGGCAGTAAAGACGAAAAGCTAACGGCATCACCGATTTTGGACATGG
>DJIL01000009.1 GCA_002433595.1 bacterium UBP8_UBA6595
GTCGTAATCACTTCATCTCCAGGCCCAATATTTAAAGCCATTAAGGCTAAAATTAAGGCGTCTGTTCCCGATGAAACACCCAACGCATACGTCGTTTCGCAATACTGCGCAATGTCGGCTTCTAATCCGGTAATCGTTGACCCCATAATGAACTGCTTGCTATCAAATACCGATTGAATAGCCGCCATTACCTCATTTTTAATTGGCTCATATTGGGCTTGTAGATCAAGCAAAGGAATACGTTGTTTTGTTAATACTTTTTTAGTCATTGTGTTACCTCTTTACAATTCGCTTTTCCTGTTTAATTTTACCACACCTTGACTACCTCTTTCTAACTCGGATGTGTATAGCGATTATACAACGCCCATTGAGTGCCGTATCGATTAAGTAAACGAGACGCCCATGGTCGCCATTCCAGACACCAGTTTGCCCCTGAAAAGCTGGGGTCTAGTTTAAATCGAACAAAGGGTCTCAGTATAATTTGTGTAAACAAGGGCAACACACCGGATGGCCTATGTTGCTGCGGGGTTTCCCAATCAGAGCCATACAACTGTTCCAAATAGGCTCGCACTGGGGATGGCACATACACTAAACGGTCTAAAAATGTGTAGGGCTCAGCATTAGCAATATAATCTTCTTTATAGAAGCGTTGATCAAAAAACCACTGAAACCCCAGCCATCGAACACATGGGTTTTTAACGGGTTTAATAACCATAATATCAATATGAAATCGCTGACCGGGAATGCCCAGTGTCAAGGTCCATTTTTTAGTGTGTAAAATATAAAAACCATGCCGAATAAAATTCGGAATTGCCGCCAGAACATTCGCGAATTGATCCATCATAACGCCAAGATCTGCGTCTGGATCATACTCAATTAGGGCGTTATCACGCACCGCTCCCAAACACGTTCCGCATAACAAATACACCCGGACTGACTGCAAACAATCGTATGCAATTTGCAACCATTCCTCTTTTGATCGTTCAACTGATGATCGCCCGACTGGAAATTCAGCCGATGGTACCCCGACCGGAAAGCCATGCGTTTGAACAAACTGACGAATTTTTGGATGCGTGTTAAAATAGCGCACTAAAGTTTGAAATTTCTCGGCGTGCACTCTCCACGCTATCCGATGCATGAATTGCATTTTCTGTCATTGAAACCCCAAAGTCGGATCGAATACTACCCGGTTCTGCATCCGACGGATTCGTGGCCCCGCACAACGCCCGAATTCGAGCAATGGCTCGACTCCCACGCAAAACCATTACAACAATAGGCCCTGATGTAATAAAATCTTTTAAACTGGGATAAAAAGACTTATGAACATGTTCAGCATAATGCTGATCTGCTAATGTTGTGTCCATATTAATTTTTTTCACTTGAATAATATCCAATTCCGCAGCCTCAAAGCGATGAATAATCTCGCCTACATACCGCTTGGCAACCGCATCCGGTTTAATAAACACCAACGATTCTTCTATAGCTTCTACCATTTGATTAACTCCTTTAATTGGGCCACCTGCGCATCAATACACTCAAACGCTGTGCCTCCTATGACTAATTTTCGATTCACGGCACGCTCCAAGCATAACCATTCATACACATCTTGATCAATATTCTGACAAAAAGAGCGATACTCCGTCAAGGGTATATCTTGCAATGTCTGATTAGACTTAATTGCAGCGTTCACAATTTTTCCAGTAATTTCATGGGCTTCCCGAAAAGGAATCGACTTTGAAACTAAATAGTCCGCCAACTCTGTAGCGGCTAAATGACCCACGGTCACAGCGGCCTGAATAGCCGCCTGTTGCACGGTAATGGTTGGGATCATATCCGCCAGCGCAGCCAAGCTTTGCCAAACCGTATCCACCGTATCGTAAATCGGAGGCTTATCTTCTTGTAAGTCTCTATTGTACGTCAACGGCAACGCTTTAACCAAGTGGTGCATGGTTACGGAATGCCCCAGGACACGCGCACTCTTCCCCCGAATCAACTCGGCAATATCTGGGTTTCGTTTTTGTGGCATTAACGAACTGCCTGTCGTAAAAGCATCCCCCACATGAATGAACCCTATTAATGGCGATGCCCACAAAACAATCTCTTCACATAACCGGCTTATATGGCCCATTACTATGGCCGATACCGATACAAATTCAATCATAAAGTCTCGATCCGCAACGGCATCCATACTATTGGTAGATACCCGAGAAAACCCCAATTGTGTCGCCACCCATTCTCGGTCAATCGGATAGTTGGTTCCGGCAATCGCGCCAGCGCCAAGCGGGCAACAATCTGTGCGATCATAGCACTGCATGAGCCGATCATAATCGCGCTGTAACATGGTCATATACGCCATGACATGATGAGCAAAGACAATGGGCTGCGCGGGCTGAAAATGTGTAAAACCAGGAAATATCGTCCGTGTATGCTGTTCGGCTAATCCCCCCAACGCCCGAAGCACTGCTTGTAGTTCAGATCCAATCGCTTGAATATGATCTTTAAGATACAAGCGTGAATCTGTCATAACTTGATCATTGCGCGACTTACCGGTATGCATCCGCTTCCCATTGTCTCCAATATCTGCGATCACCCTCCGTTCAACATAACTGTGTACATCCTCATCGGAGCACCCCTCATGCGTTAAATTTCCGGCCCTATAGTCATTCATTAACCGATCCAAAGACTGTGTAATTGAATCCGCTATAGCGGCTGACAACGTTCCACAACGCTTCAACCCAGCGACATGGGCACGATTGGTCTGAATATCATAGGGCAACAAGCGCCAATCCACGGATAACGTATGACTGAGCGCTTGGGCAGACTCTGCTAAGGCAATCGATTTATTGTGAATCGAGTGAGACTCACTCACAATTCACCCCGATCTCGCATACCGTTAATTTTAGATGGTAATCCATAAATTTTAATAAACCCGACTGCATCCGCCTGATTGTATAACTCTGAATCCGAAAATGACGACAATGATTCATGATACAAGCTAAACGGTGATACCCGCTTAACCGGACGAATATGGCCTTTAAACAACGAAACAGTAATGTCACCGGTTACCATTTTTTGTGTATCGTTAACAAAGGCATCCAGAGCCGTGCGTGCTGTTGAAAACCAACGCCCGTCATAGACTAGATCCGCATAGTCTAGCGCTAACTTTTCTTTTAAATGCAAGACGGACCGATCCAAGACCAAGTGTTCCAGTTCTGTATGCGCAGCAAATACAATTGTACCCCCTGGTGTTTCGTAGATACCTCGAGATTTCATTCCAACTAATCGGTTCTCAACTAAGTCAATCTGCCCAATCCCATGCTTAGCCCCCAGGGCATTTAAATGCTCAAGCATTGGAACAGGCGCCATGGCTGTTCCATTAACTCGCACCGGAATACCGGACTCAAACGATACTGTAAGGGTATCCGGCGTGTCGGGCGTATTCGCCAACACCTGGCTCATACTGTATACATCATCTGGAACCGGCTCGGTTAGTGACTCCAACACACCGCCCTCATGACTAATATGCAATAGATTGGCATCTTCTGAATAAATTCGGTCCGATGATTGCGCGATGGGTATCCCATGGTGTTGGGCATATTCAACACAGGCTTCTCGAGACGTTAGTGTCCATTTAGGATCTTTCCATGGGGCAATAATTTTAAGCGATGGGTCCAGCGCCATAAATGTAAGTTCAAACCGAACTTGATCATTGCCCTTGCCCGTAGCGCCGTGAGCGACCATTGTTGCGCCATACTCATGCGCCACTTCTACCATGCGCTTGGCAATTAATGGACGGCCAATGCTAGTGCCCAGTAAATACTTGGATTCATACAATGCGCCGGCTCGCAACGTGGGGTACCAATAATCCACCACAAAAGACTCTCGTAAGTCATCAATAATAACCGCTTTAGCCCCACTATTTAGTGCTTTTTCCCGCAATCCGGTCAACTCTTTGCCCTGCCCCAAATCAATACATAAGGCAACAACCTCAACATTGTAGTGCTCTTTTAACCAGGGAATCATAATCGATGTGTCTAGACCACCGGAATACGCTAATACCACTGTTTCCATAAGGACCTCCTCATTAACATGATCATAATTGCTTGTTGGGCATACATTCGATTTTCTGCCTGCTGAAACACGACCGATTGAGAACCGGTCAAAACGGACGCTGTGATTTCTTCACCCCGAACGGCGGGCAAACAATGCATGACAATGGCATTGGGATGCGCTGTTTGCATAATGGCGGTATTAATCTGATACGGCTTAAATGCCGTTAAACTAACCGCGTCTTGCCCCATGCTCATCCATACATCTGTATACAGAACATCGGCACCCGAACAGGCGGCCATATCATGCGTTATCGTGGCGCTTCGTCCATGCTTTGGCGCATGGCCCTCCGGTGTGATCACCGTTAAATTTAAGGTCAACACACTACAAATATCAATCAATGATTGGCAAACATTGTTGCCGTCGCCCACGTAAACAATTTTAGCATCCTGAGATTTACATTCTAAGACTGTCATAATATCGGCCAGAGCCTGACATGGATGGCTTTCATCCGATAAGCCATTAATAATAGGAATGCTGGAATGCTGCAAACAGGCCAGTAAATCAGCATGCTGCTTAACCCGCAAAATTAAGGCATTGCAGTACCGCGACAGCACGCCCATCATATCAGACAACGGCTCCCGAGTGCCAAACCCAATATCAGTGGGTGATAGTTGAATAAGATGCCCGCCCAGTCGATTTAAGCCCACTTCAAATGACACCCGCGTTCGCATGGATGGTTTTTGCAAAATCATCCCCACAGTGTATCCCGACAGCGGGCGATCAAACGCTTGAGGTTCTGACTTCAATCGCTTCGCACACGCTAGAAGCGATTCCAAATCGGATGCGCTGTGTGGCAAAATATTAACAAAATTATCGATTGTCACGGCTCAAACAGGTTCCAATGCCATTATCCATAAACAGCTCCAGCAATACCGCATGCTCCACCATACCATTAAGAATATGAACACGGTGAACGCCCTGCTCTAATGCATTTAAAGCGTACTGCAGCTTGGGTCGCATACCGCCGGCAATTTGCTCATGATTTAATAAAGCCTTGGCATCGGCATAATTAAAAAACCCTTGTATAGCATTGTCAATGAGAATACCGTCTACATCCGTTAAATATACCAGCTTATGGGCACCCACTTTAATGGCCACTTCAGACGCCACGTTATCTGCGTTAATATTAAGGCTTTCACGCCCCTGCCCACGGGCAATTGATGCCACTACCGGAATATAATCCTCTGTGGCTAACAAAGTCAAAATATCGTCATTAATTTGCGTAATGGTGCCCACTAGGCCAATATCTTTATCTGGGTGATGATCCAGGCGCTTAGCCTGAAACAAGTGCCCATCTTTACCGGACAAACCAACGGCTTTCCCCCCTGCTTCATTAATTAGCGTAACAATGTCGCTATTAATTTTTCCCGACAACACCATCTCTGTAACTTCCATAGTCTCGGAATCTGTTACTCGCAAACCATCAATAAAAACGGTTTCTTTGCCAATTCGGTTAAGCCATTTAGTAATGTCTTTACCACCCCCGTGCACAATAATAGGGTTAATGCCAACATACTTTAATAAAACAACATCTTGGGCAAACTGTTGCTTCATGGCATCATCAACCATGAGCGACCCCCCGTATTTAATCACAATTGTTTTACCAAAAAATTCTTTGATGTAGGGAAGCGACTCGACTAGAACCCGAGCTTTATCAATAGTATCGCTATGCATCATTTCAATAGTTTATCTAAAAAGCATGAATAATAGCAATGGTTAGTCTTATTTCACGTATTAACTATGTATACGCTACATTAATATCAATGTATGTTTTTGATAGGTCTGTGCCCCATCCTTCCACATCAACAGTCCCACACCCCAACGCCAAATCAATGGCTACCGTATCCGATTCTTGCAGTTCCTTGCGTAAGACTGGGGTATTTATTGCGATGGGTTCCCCCGATTGAAACACCAACGTATTGGCAATGCGAAGTTCAATACAGTCAACACGAACACCCGCCGATGCCCCCGGGGCTTTACCTGCCGCAGCGATGATTCGCCCCCAATTGGGGTCACCCCCATGCAGGGCTGTTTTAACCAAGGGTGAATTAATAATAGACTTGACAATCTGCTGACCCAGTGCCGCGTTGGGGGCTTGGCGAACGGTGACATGCATCAGCTTAGTCATGCCTTCTCCGTCCCGAACAATTTGAATGGCTAAGTCCCGACAAGCCTGGTACACCACGTTGTAGTATCGCTTGAATTGATCGGCATCATCCCAATTAATCGTCCGGGCAGGACGCGATATAATTAATGCTGTATCGTTTGTTGAGGTATCGGAATCCACAGAAATCATATTAAATGTATCGGAAACGGCTTGAGAAAAAATCTGCTGAAGCATCTCAGGTTCAATCGCAACATTGGTCACCAAAAATGCCAGCATCGTGGCCATATTGGGCTCAATCATACCCGACCCTTTGGCCATACCCGCCACTTCAATTTTTTGTCCATTAATCGTAGCCGACTGGTATGTTGATTTGTTCAACAAGTCTGTCGTCAGCATTGCGGTCATACAGGCTTCAAAATCCTGTGTTTCGAGCGATTGGAACAAGCGGAAAGCGCCCGCATTCACCGTATCTAAGTCCAGCAATTCGCCAATTTTCCCCGTTGAGGCGATGGCAACCGCCTCAAGCGACAACCCCAAAGACTCAGCCGCTACCTGCTGCATTTTCTGAGCCGTCTCAAACCCAGTAGAACCGGTTAACATGTTAGCATTACCGGAATTAAAAAAAACAGCTTTGAATCGCCCCAGTTTTTTGTGCTTTTCAGTAATGAGTACCGGTGCTGCACGGCATGCATTTTGAGTAAGCACGCACGCTGAGGCACAGGCATCTGGTACAAAAATGTACCCCAAATCTTTCTTTCCATTGGATTTAATTCCGGATGCGATTCCATCTAAGTAGACCCCTTCAATCATTGTCTAAGCCCCATCGTTTCATCAAACCCGAATTTAATATTCATGGACTGAATCGCTTGCCCCGCAGCGCCTTTTATCAAGTTGTCCAACGCAACAAAGACAATGAGCCACTGGCCATCGTACACTTGAATGCTAATTTCACATCGATTCGTTCCCACAACACGCTTGGTTTTAGGTACATCGGAGACTAATTGAACAAAGGGACATGCTGTATAGTGTTGCGTATACAGGGCCTGGATTCTATCAGCCGTAACTGGCGATTGACACCGAATATAGCTGGAACATAAAATACCCGCATCCATAGGCACAATATGTGGCGAAAACACTACCGGTCGTCCGATAACCTGAGTAACTTCGGCCACATGGCGATGGTGGTACGTATTATAAGGCAGAACCGCCTCGTTGACCTCACAATACAGGCTCGTTGGAACCACTTTTTTCCCAGCACCCGACATCCCTGTTTTTCCGTCAATTACAATCGTATCAATAAACGATTGGTCCCGAAGCGGGTACAACCCCAAAATCATAGCGGTTGCAAAGCAGCCCGCCAATGCGCAATGTGGCTTAGCCTGAATATCCGATCGAAACAATTCAGGAATCCCGAATGAAAACTGGTCCAGCAACTCCGGGTTTTCATGCGGCACTGAATAATATTGTTCAAAACTATCTGACGAGTTCAATCGGAAATCCGCCGACAAATCAAACACAGCGCTGTCTGTTTTTTCCATTATATGATGCATCCACACATGCGATGTAGCATGTGGCATCGCCATAAACAATACATCCACATTCGGTGGGTCTAGTGGGTCAAACCGGCTAAACGATAACTCGGTATTTTGTACAAAGGCATATACATCCGATACCCGTTTCCCAGAATGGGTTGAGCTTCCAACAAAATCAAGCACTAACTGTGGATGTTCACTAACCAGTCGAACTAAGTTAGACCCAACATAGCCAGCAGCTCCGACGATACCTGCCCGGATCATACTATGCGTTGGCTTTTACACCCTCATTTTTCGCTTTTAATCGGGTGGCTTTTGTTCCTTTTCGATCCCGCAAGTAGAATAATTTCGCTCGACGAACACTCGCTTGGCGTACTATTTCTATTTTAGAGACCAACGGTGATCGCACTAAAAATGTTTTTTCAACACCCACTTTATCGACAATTTTACGCACGGTGACTACTTCTTTTATATTCCCCTTATTTCGACGACTAATGACAACGCCTTCATATCGTTGCACACGCTCTTTCTTTCCTTCACGAATTAATTGGTGAACATTAATTGTGTCCCCAACACCGTAGGCAACAGCATTTTCTTTATCAACGGCTTCTAGGTCTTGTATAATTTTAGATGTCATAACTCAGTTTTCTCCTTTTAAAATAGATAGTAGCATAGCTTGGTCCGCTTGACTAGTCTGAAGTGTACTTAATAAGCGGGGTTGCTTAAAAAATGTAGCGGATAACGATTGGCACCGCTTCCAGTCGGCAATGCGTTGATGGTGCCCACTCAACAGTACCTCGGGAACCGACAGGTCTGTGTTTGGCCCTAGGTCCCGCGGCTGAGTATAGCTGGGGGACTCTAACAATTCAGACACATACGAATCATCAATTACATTGTCCATACAGCCCACAACCCCTGGCAATAAGCGAACGGTTGATTCCGCCACAATGAGCGCCGGCAAATCACCTGATGAAACCACGTACGGACCAATAGACACCGGAATAATGGGCAATATGTTGAAAATACGATAATCAACACCTTCATAATAAGCGGATATAACAATTAAACCTGGCTGGCTTGACCATGCCTTGGCCATGCCTTGATCCAGTTGAGTGCCCGAGGGGGTCATCAAAATAATTGGGTATTCCGAATAGTTAGGGATTGCCATTACCGCGCGCTGAATAACATCCGCACGAATCACCATTCCCGATTGTTTGCCAAATGGGGCATCATCAATTTTATTGCGGGGACCAACTCCGTAGTGCCGCAAGTCAATACACTCTATAGAAAACCGGTTCGCGTCATGCCCTTTTTTTAAAACACCCCGGAGCAACGCAGTCCGCATTGCCTCTGGAAAGAGTGTAACCAGATAAATCCGCATACTACTGCGTTATAATTTCAACATTGATTTTTCGATTGTCTCGGCCACCCGCTGATTTGACTATTGTTCGAATAGCATTAGCAATTCGGCCTTCGCGCCCAATAACTTTTCCAGCGTCACTCTGATCAACTTTAACCTCAATAACCGAAGTGCTCGTCGTTGAGACTTCTGTCACTTCAACAGTATTTGGATTGTCCACAAGGGCTTTGACAATATACTCAACTAAATCTTTCATACCAACCGCTGAGTTTTCAGCTGGATTATCCGTTGGATTGCTCTTGTTCATTAGATTCGACCACATGGCTGCCTCGCTTTTCCTTTATCTTAAATTTTCTTTTAAACTGTTTTTCAAACTCTTTAGCCACGGCTTCAGAGTACTGGGCTACCAATCGCTTAATGGTATCCGTTGGCTGGGCCCCTACTCCCATCCAGTAACGGAGACGATCCTCTTTAACTGTAAATATTGAAGGCTCTCGCATAGGGTTGTACTGGCCAATGGACTCAATAACCGCACCATCTCGTGGGCTACGACTATCCATAACCACAACACGATAGGCTGGATTATCTTTACTACCAAACCGCTTTAATCGTACTTTTACTGCCATAGCTAATTTGCCTCCACTGTCGTTTCTTCGGTACTGGTGATTGGGTTATCGGTATTTGCCGAATCGTTTTGCTGCTCTCGCTCTTCAATATTCGTACACGGGCCCTCTTGATCGACCCCTATCAAACTTAATCCAATCTTTTGCTTATCTGGGAAAAACTTAATAATCTTGGCTTTGCACTTATAACCTTCGGATACTACGTCCGACACATTTTCAACACGATCCGTTGAAAATTTACTAATATGAATCAATCCTTCAATACCATGCTGCAACTCAAAGAAGGCACCAAACGTTGCAATTCGTGTCACAACACCTTTGACAATATCCCCTTCTTGGTATAACGTCTGTGCTCGCAACCATGGATCCGGTTGTAATTGTTTCATACCCAAAGATACGCGACGGTTTTCAGCACTAACGCCCAACACAAATACCTGAACATTATCGCCCACCGCAATAACATCTGATGGGTGACGAACTCGGGTCCAGGATAATTCACTAATGTGTACCAACCCTTCAATACTATGGCCAATATCCACAAAGGCACCAAAGTCCTTGATATTTGTTACTGTGCCACTTAATACTTGACCCGAATCCAATTGACCGAAAAATTCATCGGTTTCTTTTAACTGACTCTCTGTTGGTCGCTGACGCGCTTTTTTAGCAGAAAAAACAACCTTCTTCTTTTTTTGATCTACGGATAAAACAACCACTTCCAGTGATTGACCAATGTAATTTTCTAATGCGTCATCCGGACCACTAACAACATGAGAAGCTGGAATGAATCCCTTTACTGTATTAAATTGAGCAACCAAGCCCCCTTCGACTTGATTATTAACAGTCACGGTTAGCGGGTCTCCTGATTGAGCCGTGTCTCTAAGGTACTGCCACGCTAGCGCAAAAAACGCACGCTTGCCAGATACCAGTGTATACCCTTCTTTTGTTTCTAGCTTAACAATGGCTACATCCACTTGATCACCTGGGAGAATTGTTAACGAATCCCCAACCAGTGTCTTTTTCGGTATTTCGTTGTTGGGCATAAATGCGTCTGATTTATAACCAATATCCAATAGGATACCTTCTTTTTCAATACTACTCACGGTTCCCTGAACGGTTTGTCCAATAGCATAATCTACAATTAGATCGTTAACCGCTTGGCCAAAAAAGTCTTCCTCGTCCATTTCATCCGGTTCAAACCCCATTGTGATACCCGAGTGCTGACTTGTTTCTACGCTGAGAACTTCGTCATCATTTTCTTCTACTAAATTTCCATTATTATTTTCTACGTCCGTCATACATCCTCCTGAAACAAATCTAACTGGGTAATATTATAAACTGAAATGACTGTCATTGACAAATTTGATTTATGCATTGGCCATAACCGTCTTGACTTTAGCCATAATATTTCGGCATAGCTCCTGTGTTTTAGCTTCAATAAAAATACGAATAAT
The DNA here is from genome assembly GCA_002433595.1 of bacterium UBP8_UBA6595. Lineage (GTDB taxonomy): Bacteria > Margulisbacteria > Marinamargulisbacteria > UBA6595 > UBA6595 > UBA6595. The sequence goes on from DJIL01000009.1 coordinate 11,187, forward strand.
GGGCTCTGTATTGGAGCTTCGCACATGGATCCAAGCATTATTTCCCATCAATTTTAATCCGTCCGAATGATTCGCCCGATACTCTGAAAATTGCTGTTTTAATGTTTGAATCACTACATTCAGATTCATGGAAGCCGTCACCGGAACAGATTCTTTCAAAAATTCATAGCGGTGAAATCGATTGGCCCATTGGGACACTGAGATCGATTGGCTCACAAGGGCTTTAAGCAATAAAGCCATACCCACCAAACTATCGCGACCCCACCCCACTTCTGGATAAATCACGCCCCCATTTCCCTCTCCACCCACTAAGCCCCGATGCTTCATTAATGCCTGAGTCACATGCGTCTCACCAATTTTAGTTTCAATTAATTGTGCCTGATGACTCGCAACAATGTCATGCAGCAAGGCTGATGTGGATAGATTAACGACAACCGTTGAATCCGATGCCTTATGCGTACTTAATAGATAATCCACACACAATCCCAAGGTGTAATCTTCACCAATATATCGCCCACACTCGTCAACTATTACAAGCCGATCCGCATCGGGGTCTTGAACAAACCCAATATCATAGCTGCCCGACTGCATGCGATGAACAATGGCATCTAAATTGGCACGAATAGGCTCTGGCGGATGCGAAAAGTAGCCATCGCCATCCGGTTGAATAAGCGTATATTGAACCCCCAATGCCTCCAATAATATTGGCGTGGCCACGCAACCAGTGCCATGATTAGCGTCCACCAATACCGATAAATGCGATACGTCAGGCATATTTATGACCGATAAAACACGGTCTACATGCCGCTTAATTGCGTCTGGGTCTTCCGTACATTGGCCCACTCGGTCCCAAGCGACTCCGGTCAGTTGATGGCGATTTTGATACACTGTTTGAAACTGATCGTATGCCTCATCATCTAAAAAACAGCCACTGGCCTGCATTAACTTCAACCCATTCCACGGCGCCGGATTATGCGATGCTGTAATCACAATGCCCCCCATCGCCCGGTGATGCCGAATGGCTTGCTGGACGGTTGGCGTTGGTACTTTTCCAACATCAATGACCGCACACCCTACACTCATCAAACCCGCCATAACCGCTTGTTTCAGCATCGCATGCGATGGGCGGGTGTCTCCCCCTACAACTACTGTCCCACCCGACACAAAATGGCCAAACGCTACCCCCACGTCTAAGGCAATATACGGGGTCAATGTATCCCCTACAATACCCCGCATTCCTGATTGACTAACAATTAGTTCTGCCACAAGCTACTCCTTAAATTTGCAATGAATAACATCCACCAATTTGGATATTTGCTTGATTATTTGTGGCCATACATCCGCATCCCCCGTTGCAATAACCGTCATATATGAATGAACTTTATCTGAGTCGGGAACAACCTGAAGGGATTCTATATTAAACCCGCGACGGGCAAATACCTGAGCGACTCGACTTAAAACGCCGGGCTGATTGGTTGCATGAATATGAATTTCTTGATGAATCATGTACTACCTGTTGGCTTTTCCATTGGCGTGTCCGGTCGTTCAAGAATCATGGATTCGGCAGACTTACCGGCTGGAATCATTGGGAACACATTATCTTCTTTGATAACTTCTGCATGAATAAGAACGGGGCCCGGATGAGCAAATGCTTGCTTGAGAATTCGGCGAGAACTGCGTGTATTACGAATGCGCATTCCCTTAACTCCATAACTATGTGCCAATTTGACAAAATCAGGACTATATTCCAAATCAACACCCGACAACCGATTGTCAAAAAAGAGCTCCTGCCATTGCCGAACCATACCCAAATACTTATTGTCCAAAATAACAATTTTAACCGGCAATTTATATAGCATAATCGTCGATAGCTCATACAAAGTCATCTGGAAGCCCCCGTCACCGACAATAGCGATAACCAACGACTTCGGCTCAGCGAGTTGCGCCCCAATAGCCGACGGAAATCCATATCCCATCGTGCCGGCTCCCCCTGAGGATATCCAAGTATCTGGCCGACTAAGTTGAATAAACTGCGCCGCCCACATTTGATGCTGGCCCACATCTGTAGTCACAATGGCCTTTCCTTGAGTAATGCGGGAAATATCGTCCAATACCCGTTGGGATGTAAGCCCATGAGTGTTGTCATATTGCAATGGAAAATCCCGCTTATTTTTTCGAATTTTTGCTAGCCAGTCCCGGGTCTTTAATTTCTTCACTAAGGGTAGCAATGCCTGCAAAACTGATTTGGCATCACCCAAAACGTGGGCGTCTACCGATACGATTTTGTTGATCTCCCCCGGGTCCACATCAATGTGCAAACGCTTCGCATTTGGGCAAAATCGACTCGGGTCGCCATTAATACGGTCATCAAATCGAGATCCTATCGACATAATAACATCACAGTCAACTAACGCCTTATTGGCATAAGCTGTTCCATGCATGCCCAGCATACCCAAGGCCAGTGGATGCGTTTCAGGAAACACCCCTTTTCCCAATAATGTAGTGGTCACCGGTGCTTGCAATGTTTCTGCTAATTTCACCACTTCGTGGCTGGCACGTGCAATAACCGCACCTTGGCCAACCAAAAGTAGGGGTTGCTTCGCGGCATTAATATAATCTGCCATGCGCTGTACCGCTGCTACGTCCGGTTGCTTTGGCAAATGATACCCCGGCAAAACTACCGGCGCCTCTAGAGCTGCCGTGCACCGTCCGCTGGTGATATTTTTTGGCAAGTCTATGAGCACAGGGCCTGGCCGCCCCGTATTGCAAATATGAAATGCTTCGTGAATGATTCGCGGAATATCATTGGTATCACGGACTAAGTAGCTATGCTTAACCACCGGCAATGTAATCCCAAACACATCCGCTTCTTGAAAAGCATCTTTTCCTAAATTGTCTAAATTTGTTTGCCCCGTTAATACAATCAACGGAACAGAATCCATTTGAGCTGTTAATAACCCAGTCACAATATTGGTCGCTCCCGGACCGCTAGTAACCAACACCACGCCCGGCTGGTGCGAAATACGCGCATAGCCATCGGCCGCATGAATAGCCCCCTGCTCATGGCGCGGCATAATTAACTCAATAGGCGAATCCACTAAGGCATCAAACAGCGGCATTGCAGCACCGCCCGAATACCCAAAAATATACGAAACATTGTATGCTTCTAAGCACGCAATGAGTGCCTGTGCCCCGTTTTGCTCTTGCTTTCTCATTGTGGGCTATTGTAGCATTTTTATGAAAATTTTAACATAAAACAACTACAGGATTTTACAAATAGCCTCCAAATCCACATACTGCTCCACCAAATCCTGGGCCGCTTTAATCTTGTGCGATTCTTTATCGTATACTTTGAAAATCATTTTATTAATCCGTGTTGCAACTGAAAATGAGTCTTCGTCTACCTGCAACAAAGGAATATTGGTTCGCTTAATTAAATCCAAAACTTTTTGCTCTGGAAATACTGAATTGGTAAAAATGATACCGGATAATCGATGCTGATGATCATATAAACTATCAAAAAGAGCCGCTAGAATTAGTCCTTCACGGTTACCCGGAACAATAAGCACCGTATTTGGTTTAATAACATGCAAGGCATCGTGCGGCTGCATATCCCCAATAACAAAATGCTCCACACAGTTTAGAAGCCCCGCTTCAGAGTCACTCAGCCAGGTCGCATTAAGGTCTTTGTGCAAGGCCATAACCGATGGCCAGCTCAACATGGATTTCATTGGAATAACCCCAAATACAGGAATACCTAAACGATCGAATCCTTGACGAATTACCGGCTCTATCGCTGTGTACTTCTCTGGCAATACTTTATTCACAATAACCCCAGACACCTTGACGCCCTGCTGATCAAAACAAGCTTTATTCAACATAAATTCATCAATCGTCCGCCCAATACCCCCCAGCGTGACTAAAATTACCGATGTATTCAAAGCCTTAGCCACTGTTGCATTCGATAAGCCAAACACAGACCCCACACCGGCATGCCCCGTGCCCTCATACAGCATACACGGCTTACCGGACGACAATTGCTCCTTCGCATATAAAATTTTGGACAACAATGCGTCCGAATTAATATCTCCATTAATGAATTGTCGAGTAAATCCCGATGGAACGGCAATTGGACTCATTAATGACAATTTATCCTTTAAGCCATAACTGTGGTAGATTAAAGCCGCATCTTTATCAATTTTTTCACCATCAAGTATCCGATACTGCTGACCAACGGGTTTCATGTAGCCCATGTCGGGATAGCGCTGCAACAGGGCGTGAAACAGCCCTAAAGACACAAGTGTCTTTCCGTCATTTTGACGGGTTGCAGCGACGAAAAGCTGCTTCATTTATGCTGTTTGCAATTGCTGAGCAACAGCCTCCCCAATGCCTGCCGGCGAATCAACAACAACAATACCACTGCTTCGCATAATGGCTTTTTTAGCGGCAGCGGACTCATCAGCTCCCGATACAATCGCGCCCGCATGGCCCATCCGTCTTCCCGGTGGCGCTGTTTCCCCCGCTATGAACCCAATAACCGGTTTTTTTCCATGCTGTTGCACATATTCGGCGGCTTCAATTTCCATAGACCCGCCAATTTCACCGATTAAAACCACAGCGTCTGTTAACGGATCTGCATCAAATAAGGTTAACACCTCCAGCATACTTGTCCCAATAATTGGATCACCCCCAATGCCTACACAGGTGGATTGCCCCAACCCCACTCGACCAATTTGATACACAGCTTCATACGTTAGTGTTCCCGATTTGGACACAACACCAATACGCCCGGGTTTCGCTATAAAGCCCGGCATAATACCCACTTTAGCCTGCTCCGGCGTTAATAGCCCCGGACAGTTTGGCCCAATTAAACGTGTTTGTTTATTTTTCAAATAAGCTTTGACCATGATCATATCACGAACCGGAATGCCTTCAGTGATACACACTACCAACTCAATGCCCGCATCGGCGGCTTCCATAATTGCCTCTGCTGCAAATGGTGCTGGCACGAAAATCAAGGATACATTCGCTTGAACAGACTGGCGTGCATCGTAGCAGGTATTAAATACGGGAACCCCTTCCAAAACACTTTGCCCCCCTTTTCCTGGTGTGACACCCCCGACAATATTGGATCCGTAAGCCAAACATTGCTCAGCATGAAAACTACCTTCCGACCCTGTAATACCCTGAACAATTATCCGTGATTCATTATCTACTAAAATAGCCATTATTCGCCTCCTTTGTTATGACGCTGCCTGAACAACTTTTTGAGCGGCATCTTCTAAAGTAGTTGCCGATATAATAGAAACTCCAGATTTATCTAATATTGTTTTAGCAACACTGGCGTTGGTTCCTTCCAGCCGAACAACTACGGGTACCGATAAATTCAGTTCAGATACCGCTTGTACAATGCCATTTGCAACACGATCACATCGAACAATCCCACCAAAGATATTTACCAAAATGGCTTTAACATTGGGATCTGACAAAATAATTGAAAAGCCTTGTTTTACGGTTTCTACGTTAGCCCCACCCCCAACATCTAGAAAGTTTGCAGGCTCACCTCCTTCAAACTTAATAATATCCATGGTTGCCATGGCCAGGCCAGCGCCATTAACCATGCATCCAACCGTTCCGTCTAATTTTACATAATTCAAATTGTGTTTACTGGCTTCAACTTCTGAAGGATCTTCTTCATGGGTGTCCCGCTGACTAGCAATCGTTTTTTGGCGATACAAGGCATTGTCATCAAAGTTAAATTTGGCATCTAACGCAACCAATTGATTATCGTCTGTTACTACCAAGGGGTTGACTTCAATTAATGAGGCATCTGCTGCTTCGTAACAACAGTATAATTTGATAAAGAAAGCAATCGCTTGCTTGTATACGTCTCCAGAAAGACCGAGCGAGCCAGCCAAATGTCTAGCTTGAAATGCTCGTAAACCTACCACAGGATCTACTACCACACGGGTAATTTTATCTGGGGTTTCGGCGGCTACCGTCTCAATATCGACGCCACCTTCAGTTGAAACCATGACAACCGGACAACCGGTGGATCGGTCCAATGTAATCGCAACATAGTATTCGAATTGAATATCCAAGGCTTGTGCCACCAATACCTGTCGTACTAATTGACCGTCTGGACCCGTTTGATGAGTTACTAAATTCATACCTAAAATTGATTCGACAGCCTGCTTGGCAGACGCCGTATCTGGGCAAAATTTAACCCCACCCCCTTTACCTCGCCCGCCCGCATGAATTTGTGCCTTAATCACAACCGCTTGGGTATTAAATTGCTGCTGAACAGCAGTAATTGCGGCATCCGCAGCGGATACCTCAGACACGACAAACCCATCTTGTATGGCGATCTTGTACTCTTTTAATAATTCTTTTGCTTGATACTCATGAATATTCATACTGTCTCCTCAATTTTAATTAACTTTGATACTACAACCGCTAAAACACCAAAAAAAATCACAGTCGCGACTACTGGAATGCCGACTGCGACTGTTCGCGTAGAGACAAAAAACACAATAGCAATCAACAAAATACTGGGTATTTCATTCGCAATGCGCAATGTTCGAGAACTTTTCGGCAACCGTTTAGGACTAACCACACAGCGGTGTGCCCAAATATGATATACCCATAGTAAAACGACACACCCTAACTTTGCATGCATCCATGGATGACTTAATGCACCCGTTTGCATTAATAAGTGCAACCCGATTAGCGTCGTTAAAATACCACTCGGCCAAGTAATAATATAAAACAAGCGCTTCATCATGATGCACAATTGCTGAGACACTTTGGCTGAGCCCTGCTGCGAATCTTTACGCGCTTCAACATAGTAAACAAACAGCCGTCCAATATATAGCAAGCCCGCAAACCAGCAAACCATAAAAATAATATGTAAAGCACGCATGATATTTAAGTCCATTATAGGAAATAAAAATACGACAACCCATTAGTAATTGTCAATAACCAGATTTGTTATCCCCAGTATTTCAGCCCCCTTGTGGATAACCCGTGAGTAACCGGGTTTTTAACGGGTACCCGGCATGTGTTATACACCCGCTTGTTCGGCTTACTCCCACCGGTATAAAACACTGTATTTTGAGCTTAAAAAAATAAATTTCAGTCTTTTTTTTTTATCGGAAACTATGGTGAAATTTAAATTATCCCCATACCTGCGCGCATTCTGTGGATAATGTGTTGAAAACAGGCTTGATTTGAGTTAAATTAGATAGAGAATGCAGCATTTACACTCAATATTTAAGCATTTTTTAACCCCCATCAACCAGCATTGTTTGCCCAGTCATTGTCATCATTGCAAAGCCGCTTTACCGGACTTAGAAACACATTATGCACTGTGCCATCGCTGCCGAAAACTTTGTGTACCTAAACCCATGGTATTTCATAAAAAGAACTATGCGATTCATGCATTATTTGAATTTACCAGCGTGATTCAAACTATTATACATAGCCTTAAATTTGAATACAATCCATCCGCTGTTGATGGTTTACTCCCCCCTTGCATCGACATTCCAACTGCCGATGTAATCATTCCCGTTCCCAGCCATACCAGCCGCATTCGTCAGCGTGGTTTCGACCATATTGAAGTACTCTTTAAACCGCTCTATACGCATCGGTATTACCCCTGCATACAGCGCGTCAAGAAGACCCCCTCCCTCTACGACAAAACGGCCAGTTTTCGTGAAAAAATATTAAAAAACGCCTTTCAATGTGTCCCCGAATACACCTATGATTTTACCGGAAAGTCGGTATTGGTTGTCGATGACATTTACACCTCTGGAAGCACAATTGACGCTATGGTTACCTGCATAAAGGCTCATTACACGCCCGCTTGTATCACAGCCTTTGCATTGTGCCGAAAATTGTAATCGATTACAATAGAAAGCATGAATCGATATGTCTATAGTACTGCCATTTTATTTATAATTGCAGGCAATATTTATGGAAATACTTTACTTTCTGAATCAATGAACTCCAGCGTTGTTTTGGATATCAATGAAAATTTAATAAACTATGACTTTTTTAGATCCACTTTATCCACGCAGCACACACTGCTTCAAACCCAAACACATGCGGGGTATCTATCGTATAGCGATCAACTTAACGTTGCGTTCCTAAGCAACCAGCTAATTGATACAATTATTGAGTTTAGCCTCTTGCTACATATTGGTGAAGCTATTGGGATTAAGCTGGGGCAATCTGAACTGGACGATGCCAAAAAGCGCTACTTGAAGCAACTATCCACTACCAAACTTAACGATAAGCACCCTGCTGGGCTATTAAATTATGCCAATTTAATTGGAAAAAAACGCTATGTTAAGCAAGCTATTTTAAATCACTTAGAAACCCAGTTATCCCCCAAGTACATTAATCAGGTGATTCGTGAAAACCCCGGTATATCATTAACTCAGAAACACATTGCCTACGAAAGCATCAAATTGGAATCAGGCCCCATTATTTATAAAATTCGTGATCAGAAAAAATGGAAGAAAATCAAAAAACTAACCCATGATTTAACGCCCATTGCCCTGTCTCAAACCGACCCTCAACCTTTTGAGCAGTGCCCCCATGCTATTCAAACGCTACTTCTTAAAATGACCCATATTAAGCGCCCTATTGTGTACGATGATGGGCAACATATTTGGGCGCTATCTATTATTAATATTCGTGATAACACCCAAATTAATGCAAAAACAGCCCTGCATCGAGCTGTTGCACAGCACTATTTAACCAACTGGCTGGCCGAAGCGGGTACGCACACCAATATTACCATTAATAAAGACTATATTATGGGCATTCGTCCCCACGACTCTATTATTCAGGACTGGGTCCCTAGAATAGAATATTTTATTGATTACCCAATAACTCAAGGAATTTCACGTGCTTGACATTAATTTAGATACCTTACAATCCGACCATTTACTAGCCATTAATAACGCTCAAAGCTTAGAGTCTTTAGAGAAATTGAAGTTAACAATACTAGGAAAAAAAGGTGTTTTAACAGACGCTCTAAAAACTATTGGGCAGCAGCCCAAAGCCAAACGTTCAGAATTTGGACAATCGATTAACGCCATTAAAGCAACCGTACTGGATGCGCTTGAAAAAAAAACCGAACACTTACGCAATAAAGCCATGCAGCATCAAGTAAAAACAGAACGCGTGGATGTTACACAGCCCGTTAATACAGATCCTTGTGGGCATATTCATCCGATCACCCAAACCACTCGGAGTATTTGCGATTTTTTTGCTCGCCATGGATACTCCGTGAAACAAGGCCCCGAAATTGAAACAGATTTTTATAATTTTAAAGCGCTTAATATTCCCGATGATCATCCCGCTCGAGATATGCATGACACCTTTTATCTAGACCCCAATCATTTATTGCGTACGCATACCAGCCCTGTTCAAATTCATGTCATGGAAACTCATGCGTTGCCCATTCAAATTATTGTGCCTGGCCGAGTATACCGCTGTGACTCCGACAGCTCCCATTCAGCCGTTTTTCATCAAATTGAAGGACTTCTAGTTTCCAAAACAGCAACATTTTCCGAACTCAAATCGACCCTCACCCACTTTTTAAAAGACATGTTTGGCAGTGATAAACAAGTTCGATTCCGACCCAGCTACTTTCCGTTTACTGAACCATCGGCTGAGGTTGACGTTGAATGGACCGATAGCCAACCCTGGCTAGAAATTTTAGGCTGCGGCATGGTTCATCCAAATGTGCTCAAAGCCGTTAATATTGACCCAACTGTTTACAAAGGGTTTGCTTTTGGCCTAGGCGTTGAACGCATCGCAATGCTAAACTATGGCATTCCATCCATTAAACTGTTTTACGAAAACGATCAGCGATTTCTAAATCAGTTTTAGACACCCCTCTATCTAACCCAACCCTCTACCCAAAAAATAACCCCTCAATCCCCTCTTGCTCGCTGTTAGCGAGATATCTGGCGAACCTCGATATCAACCCCTGATGGCAAATCCAACTCCATTAGCGAATTTACTGTGGCTGATGGCGGATCTAAAATATCTACAAACCGGCTGTGTATTGATAACTCCCAATGTTCTCCACCGCGCTTATCTACGTGTGGTGACTTTAAAATACACCATCGACGTTTTTTCGTTGGCAATGGGACCGGCCCCACAACTGTTGCTCCAGAGTATCGTCCAGTTTCAACAATACGTGCGACCGACTGGTCTAGTAATAATTGATCAAATGACTTTAGCTTAATGCGAATACATTGAGTTGTAGCTGAAGATTTTACAACTTCCGGATTCGCTGCTTTCTTCTTAGTGGATGCTTTTTTAGCGACTGGCTTTGCTTTAGTCACTGACTTGCCGGATGCTTTCGCAACCGGTTTTAACTTTTTTTTCTTATCGTCTGCCATTAGAATTACTCGATAATCGTTGTAACAAC
>DJIL01000012.1:0-60173 GCA_002433595.1 bacterium UBP8_UBA6595
CTTTAGGGGATTTAGGGGCCTAGGCATACGGAGCCAGCGCCTTTTGTAAGGCATCCAGTTCACTCGCTGTTAATGGGACTAGCGGCAATCGTGGATTTCCAGTTGAAAATCCCAGCTGATTCATGGCTGCTTTGACAGGCACCGGGTTGGTGGTCATAAACAATGCATCGCACAACGGCATGAGTTCATCCGCGATCGCCTGGCTATGGGCTGTTTCATCCGCTTGCTGATGCTCAATTAACTGCTTGAGCTGAGGCCCCACAATATGCGAGGCTACGGACACAACACCAGTAGCACCGGCATCCATAAACGGTAAAATTAACCCGTCATCACCGGCATAGATGATAAACGACTCCGGGGTTAGAGCACGGATGTTGCGTACCATCTCCACACAGCCACCCGCTTCTTTAACTCCCACAATGCGGGGGTGTTTCGCTAAGGTTGCAATTGTTTCGGGGGTCATGTTGACGCTGGTTCGTCCCGGAATGTTGTATAAAATAATGGGGAGTTGGGTCGCATCGGCAATGGCCGTGAAATGCGCGATTAACCCGGATTGAGTGGGCCGATTGTAATACGGCGTTACTTGCAAGGACGCATGCACGCCTAGTGCCTCGGCCGCTTGGGTGGCTGCAATGGCGGTGTGCGTGCAATTGGATCCAGTACCCGCAATAATGGGAATCGTGACCGCATCTAATACTGCCCGATACAAATCTAATTCTTCTGCATGGGTTAAGGTAGGGGACTCCCCGGTGGTGCCGGATAGCACAAGGGCATCGCTGCCGGTAGATTCTAAATGCTGGGCAATCCGTTGGGCTTCTGTGCAATCAAGCGTATCGTTGATGTCAAAAGGAGTAACCATGGCTGTAATTAATGATCCAAACATATACATTAGTGTACTGTACGAAGCAACCGTTTGAATAGGGCGAGGGTGTCGGTACGCAATTGAGTGGGAGTTGTATTGTGTAAAGTCCAATCACCACGGGTTTGAAACAGCTCCCGAGACGCTTGGTGAGGCAAAATAGTCGCTGCTTTGGGGTTGCTAGCTAGAATATCTGAATCGGCACGATCCACCGTCACAATGGTTTGGCAACGGTCGCGTAGTCCAATTTCATCAATTAACGCCCCAACCAACACTGATGGAGTTGTGGGGGTTGGGAGCTGGGCCCGAATGACTGGATGTGAGATCGCATTTAATCGTTGCAGCGCTACAGGGTCATGAAAGACAATAGTGCCCAATCGTTTTCGGTCAATATGACCACTGGGGTGCAGGACATTGGGCGAAATCTGATGGGTAATGGCCGCAATAACATCGGGCATTTCCAATACGGCCCAGCCAAGATGATCCAATTCTACAATGGGAAGACCAAAGGTCTCATGCACAAGCTTGGCTACGGTTGACTTTCCGGATCCCACACGCCCGATGATACCCAGCCATGTCATAGATATAGTCCATGGGTGTGGCAATAATTAGCCACAGCTTCCGGGACAGCATCGGGCGCCCAGCGGTTGCGTAATGCAGTAGCGGCTAGGGGGCGTGGGGGTGCAGCACAATGCGTCACTTTGGCTGTCACGGGTATGTGGGGATTAGTGAATGGGTGCGTGTCTCTGGGAACAACGAAAATATGGGCAAAGGCACACAAGTCATCAATCCGGTACCACGTATGCAAGACCTGGTATTGATCACTCCCAATGACGAGTGTCAGTGTGGCACTTGGATACTGGGTTTGAAAATGTTCAAGGGTATGCAGGGCCCAATTGGGACTGTGATGAGCGTCATAGTCGGATACCCGAACGTTGGGCCAATGGGCAGTTGCCTGTTGTGTCATGGCCAATCGATGGTGAAATGGCGTTGAACTAACCGCACGATGGGGCGGATGAGCACAGGGCAATACAATGATTTGGTTAAAACGGGGGATTAATTGCCGAATTACATGGTCATGCCCCCAGTGAAAAGGATCAAACTGTCCGCCAAATACGGCTAAAGTATCCGGCATCAGTGAACGGCCTCTTGCTTGAATACAACTAAAAATGTTTTAAGTATTATTTTAAAATCCAACAACAAGGACCAATTGTAAATATAATATAAATCGTAATGTAGTTTTAGATTGGGGTGCGGCGTTAAATAGGAGCGGCCATTGACCTGAGCCCATCCAGTGAGCCCCGCCTTAACATGAAACCGTTCGGTAAAGTGGGGGGTTTCTTTTTTGTATATATTTACAAAATGCGGGCGTTCGGGACGTGGCCCGACAAAGCTCATGTCTCCGCTTATAATATTGAGTAGCTGGGGTAGCTCGTCTAACGATAATCGACGAAGTATTGCCCCAAAGGCAAACACTCGCGGATCGTTGCCAACCACACACACCGGTCCAGTCGTGGCTTCAGCATCCAAAACCATGGTTCGAAATTTAATAATTATAAAGGGACGCATGGTTTGGGTCAGGCGCTCTTGGGTAAAAAAGATTGCACCAGGCGATGATATATAAATGCCAATGCTAATTAAAAGCATAAGCGGGGCAAGTACAATTAGTAAAAACAGGGCTAGACTACGGTCTAATAATTCTTTGATTGCATTTTGTATGGGGGTGTTTCTAACTGGGTGGGTATGTAAAAACGTTAGACTGTCCATAGAACAGGCTTGAACCGGTACCTGCTGAAACACGGATGTATTGGCGACGACATGTAGGGTGCTGGTATGGGATTTTAATAGCTGAGTATAGGGTAGAGCTAATGCGGGGTTTGTGATATAAATAATATCTGGTTTATACGCGTCCAATAGCTGAATAATGTTGGAGATCGGGCCTAAATTTTTATAGTGGTCATTAATTCGGTAGCGAAACTGAGTGGGCACTGTATCTGAAATACTACCAATGTAGTGAATGCAATAGCTGGGTTGCTGCAGGAGCGTTTCAATAACCATTTGCTCGGCATCTCCGCCACCAATAACAATAGCTTTTTTATGATGGCGCAATCGAAACCAAGGCCACTGTTCAAGTTTCCATAGTACGATACGAACACTGCTGGTGCTAACGATACACAATAAAGATGCATAGGCAATAACGGCACGTGATTCTGGCAATTGAGGAATTAAAAATGACAAAGCCATTAATTGGACACCTGCAATGATAGACCCTTTAACGCCAACAAGAATGGTATCCACAATGTGTAATGGGCCAACGCGTTGACGGTATACACCATAAAAAGAAAAAGAAATCATCCATACTAATGTAGCGACTAAGCTTAGAATTATATACGGCTCAGGCATGACGGCTAATGAAAACTTAATGCGATAGGCCAGCGAAAAAGCGCTGGGTATTAGTAGCATATCTAAACAAAAGCTACATATGAAAATAAGTTTATTCATGAATAAGCGGGCGATCAAATAGGCACTGCAGTGCCGCTTGGGGAGATTTGGATTCAAGCAGTACTCCGTGAATTTCATACAAAAGGGGCAGGCTTAAATTTTCCTGATGGGCATAGGCATAGAGGCACTGGGTTGTGCGTAAGCCTTCAACGGTGTGCAAATGTGTCGTCGATGTTTGGGTGCCAAGGGCATAGCCGTACTGCCAATTTCGGCTATTTTTAGATTGGCAAGTTGCGATTAAATCGCCAATGCCCGATAAACCATATACCGTTGCCGTGTGCCCACCCATGTGAGTCACCAATACGCGCATTTCATTGAGACCGCGGGTCAATAAGGCCGCTTTAGCATTTTGACCTAAATGTAGAGCATCGCAAAGCCCAGCGGCAATGGCTAATACATTTTTAAATACACCCCCAATTTCAACACCAATACAGTCAGTAGCCGTGTATGGCCGAAACCAGGGGGTACTTAGCTGTTGCTGTAGGCGAGTCGCTAGGCCTGAATTCGTACTGGCAATAACACTGGCGGCTGGTTGTTTTTGAGCAATCTCATCCGCCAAGTTTGGACCAGAAAGAACCGCGACATCGGGGGCTCCCAGTCGGCTTAAATACGCAGACAATAACCGGTCGGGTTCATCGGTAAGACCTTTGCTTAAAATTAACCAAGGGGCGGCTCGGTTGGTAATCGTACAAACGTGTGCGTAATGTTTCGCCGGCAAAGCATATACCAATAGGTCGGCACGATCCACAACAGTAGCTAGAGACGTGTGCGCCGTAATTAACGGGCTTAAGGTACAATTGGGCATATAATCGGGGTTGCTGTGCTGAGTATTAATGTGCTGACAACGGCGGTCACTGCGACTCCATAGCCGAACCGGATTTTGATTATGGGCCAATAGGGTTGCTACAACAGTAGCCCAAGAACCACTACCCAAAACCCCAACGGTTAGTGTAGGTTCGGCTGGCTTCATTAGACTTTGTTTTCAGTGCCGTCTAGCAATCGGCGAATATTGCTTCGATGTTTAAATATAACCAGTGTCGATAGTCCTGTAATAGCACTGGTATACGCAAGTGGTAAGTTCAAAGAGTAGGCCATGATGGGGGCCAAGCCAGCACCCAATAGACTGGCAACCGACACATACCGGGTGGTTCGAATAACAAGGCTGGCTACCAATGCGAGCGATGCCCAAATTAGGGGGCTGAGCACCAATAGAAACCCCAAACTGGGGGCAACACCTTTACCCCCCGTAAAGCGCAAAAACACAGGCCAAATATGCCCCACAATTGCGAGAAGTCCAACGCTAACATGCCACCAAGGATTGCTAAAATAGACAATCGCTAGACTAGTTGGAATCGCCGTTTTACCGGCATCCAAGATTAGGAGTAAAGCGGCTGGTTTCCATCCGCCTTGGCGATACATGTTGGTCGTGCCTAAATTCCCCGATCCTGTATTTTTCAAATCGAAGCCATACAGGCGCTGAATCCCAATCGCAAATGGGATTGAACCAATTAAATACCCCAGGATACTGGCGATGCATCCAACGAGCATAACTAGCTTAGTGCGTCAAATACATGTTCAGCTAAGTATGAACTACGAACTAAGGGTCCTGAAAAAACATGGCGAATGCCCAAGTCAGTCGCAATGTCTTTGTAATAAATAAACTCTTTAGGATGGTAATAGCGGGAAATAGGCAAGCTATTTCGATCCGGTTTTAGGTACTGTCCCAATGTTAGAATATCAATGTTTCGATTGCTAATATCACGAAATGTTTGAATAAGCTCATCTTCAGTTTCCCCTAGGCCTAGCATCACACCTGTTTTAGTTAATCGGTTGGGATCCGTAGCTTTGACGGCAGACAATACATCCAGAGACCGCGTATACAGAGATCCTTTTCGCGCGATTCGATACAGGGAGGGGACCGTTTCTAAATTGTGGTTAATTACATCAGCACCGGAGGCAATGACGGTAGCTAAGGGTGTGGCTTGGCCTTTAAAATCGGGGATTAACACTTCAACTTTTACGCGGTTTTTGTAGCGCTTTTTTATTTCAGATACGATAAATGCATAGTGCCCAGCACCCCCATCCGGTAAGTCATCACGGTTGGGCGAGGTGAGCACAACGAATCGTAAATTCAAGCTTTCAATGGCATTAAGAATATGCGCTAAATCAGCGGTGTCTGGCGGGAGTGGTTTCCCAAACTTTACACTGCAAAATTTGCATCTTCGGGTGCAAATAGTACCCAAAATCATAAATGTCAGTAGGCCTTTGGACCAACATTCCGATCGATTGGGACAGCGCGCTTCTTGGCAAATAGTATTGGGGATGTCGGCGTTTAAATTTTTAGAGAGTGTTTCGGCGGCTTCCCGCTTGCCAATACTGGACCGAAACCAGCTAGGTAATCGCTCCCCAGTGGTCTCACTAAGTTCTGATTTGGTTAATATACAAGTCCGCTCAATTGTCATAATAACCTTAAGTCTATCAAAAATTATAAAAATGAAACAGTCCGATGTTTAAATAATGGTGAAGGAGGGTATTTTAAATTTATAAAATCACATAGATATTAGCGAACGATTATAAGGAGATACAATGACCCATTATTCGATGGAAGACCTTCAGAAAAAATTGCCAAAAGTACTAAAAAGGGCTAACCCAGTAAAGAAAGAATTTGTTATGGAAGGATTTAATGTAACAATTTTTGTTCAGTTTTTTATGAACTAGAAGGGGGTAGTAAATTTTGAATGCGCTGAAGCGCACGTGTCAACCAACCCGATTGAGGCTTCGGTGGTGAGGGCTGTGGAATGCTTTGTAATTCAGCTAGCCATAACGCACAGGCTGAATCTCCGGCCGGTAACTGTCGAATTTTTTGATAGGTACTGAGCCACAGGGGGCGCAAGCGCTGAATAAAGTCATTATGGCCGGGCTTGTCCATTAACAACAGTAAAATGTCTTGCCAATGGGTTTGAAATATTTGCCAGGACTCGCCAGATATGGGCGGTGGCGAATACTCAGAGTCATCTGCAAACGAAAGCATGAAAAAATCGGTCAAAAATGCAAGGGCGTTAGTTGCGGCATAATGCTCACGCAGCGCTTGGTTTAGTTGTGCACACCGCTTGGGAGTAAGCGCAGGCAGTTGAATATCCGATACAGCATCGTTGCTTCGGTATGTTTGGCTAATAGCCGCATCAACTGACTCATCATCCAAGGGCGGAAGGTCTCGCCGTTCACCCGTTTTGGATAACTTTGGATAAAACCGTTTGGTGGAGGGGATAATTGTGGAAGATTGGGTACTGGGTTGCGTGGGTGTTTGAATAGCCTTTGGTTCTTTTTGGGGGGGCTTACTCCCGGTTAGCAGGGCTAAAATCTCGATAACAAAGTTGTCATCAACCGTTCCTCCTTGTTGATTGATAATAGTTTGCCATTGCTTTCCCAAGGCGCTAATAAAAGTATCCGGGACCTTAATTTCAATGACCTCATCAAAAATTTTCTTCCAGCCTTGTTGAATGCGGTCAATGTCTAAGCCAGACGGAATGGGAAGGTCAACTCCCGAATAGATGGTTTCAAAATATTGAATTAAAAACGCATTATGGTCATTGTCGTCGAGCGCGTTCTGAATCTTTTGATAACTCATGCGTGACTTTTTAAATACTGATACGCTTGGGTAATGGCTTTGATTTTTTTGTCGGCAATTGTGCGGTATTCTTGGCCCAAGTGCTGAACCTTGTCGGGGTGGTACTGCTTGCACAGTTTTTTGTATGACTGCTTGATCTCGGCTATATCAGGGCGCCCGGACAGCTCTAGAATGGCGATGCATTCGGCATAGCGGTCATGATTAGTGCGTGCAGTTGAGCGATTAAAGTATTGGTGCTCAAACGCAGTACGGTCATGGGGCCGAATGGCAAGCCGTTGACAAATTTCTTGAATGATTTGACGCTCATTGGTATGGACCGAGCCATCGGCAATTGCAACTTGACACACCATATCCAATAAAATCAGTTTGGATTGATACTGAAAGGACGCATTAAATTCTGTGCACAATTCCGCCAACGGTGGGTTTTGCTTTAACGCAGACTGCAATAAATCCATCAGCCATGAGATACGAGAATGGGGAAAACCGATCCGATGAAAACATTGAATAACAATGGCGAGTTCTTTATCACTCACATGCCCATCACTATGAATGACATGTGCGATGATGCGAATTAAAATTTCAGTAAATCGCTGATGCGATACAGTAGTGCTTTTGATGTTGGTATGAATGCCAGTGTTGTGCCGAATGGTTTTGAGTAATGAATAGCCAATAAAACCAATAACAATGATTGGAAAAAAGTTGATTAAAATAGCCAATGTAATTCCAAATAGCAAAATTACAAACCGAAAACCGCCAAATAAAAGTAAGAACAACAAAGCCAACCAAAAATAGTTGCTGTTGTTTGAGTAGTTTTTGTATCGCATTGTACTAAGTAGTTTACCACGTTCTGGGTATTGAGCCCTACATATCTGTGTATTGAGCCTTGCATAAGCCTTACACGAATGAGCCATAATATAAATAACGAAATAATAAGTAACAAAACAATGTTATACTGGCAGTCAAAGTATGACACAGAAAGTAATAGGTATTGTTGATTATGGCGCTGGAAATTTACATAGCGTTGAAAAACTATTTCAGTATTTAGGGTATGCCACTCGGCGAATTGGTACGGTATCGGATTTGGTCACTAGTGATACCCTGATTTTGCCAGGGGTTGGCGCGTTTGGTTATGGCATGGAACAATTAAATCAACGGGGATTTTCAGGCCCAATTATAGAGCATATTCAGGCTAAAAAACCCTTTATTGGTCTATGCTTAGGGTTTCAGTTATTGTTTGAAAGCAGTGATGAATCCCCCGGAGTTACTGGTCTAAGCGTTTTTCGGGGGCACGTGCAGTCTATGGATAATTCGGTTCAGGTTGTTCCGCATATGGGGTGGAATCAGTTAGACTATGCGGACCAACAGCCATATTATTTACAGGGGATTGATCGTCCATTGGTTTATTTTGTTCATAGTTACTGTGTTCATGGCATTGATGTCTCAATTGGCCATACTCAAACCGAGTACGGATCCCACTTTGTGTCTAGCGTGTGGACACCAACCGTATTTGCTGCGCAGTTTCACCCTGAAAAAAGTGGGCAGGTGGGGGTTCAGTTATTGCGCAATGTAATGCATTACTTTGCACATTTAAAGTGAGTTTTTGCGACAGTGTGCAGCTGGTCTCGCCCCAATGAAGCAAGGACTTGGGCGTACGCAGTCTGAATGTGTGTGGCACCTTTGGGTAATACAATTCCAATGTGGTTAGATAACGCCTGAAGGTCGGTGATAAATTGATTGCGCGCAAGAATACTGGCGGCGGCTACGGCGATATTGGATTCAGCCCGAGTGGCTTGATGAATAGTGATATGGGGGATTCGGGCGCGTCCCAACTGGTGCAATAGCGTTGGTTTGGCAAATTGATCGGATAACGCAACTTTACACGATGTTTCGTGGCTCAGGTGCTCAATAACATCAATATGACACGTGGCGAGTAATGTATTTAAATTAGATGTTTCGGGGTAACGCTTGTTGTAGCGTTCGGGCAATAAACTGAGTATAGTATGGGGGCAATGCGCTTTGATCCAGTTTGCCAATTGTGCAATTTGGGTGTCATTGAGTCGCTTACTATCGGTAACCCCACGAGACTGAAGCGCGGGGGCTGTATCGGGGGTGACATAGGCAGCAGCAGTGACCAGTGGGCCAAAGAAATCCCCCTTTCCGGATTCGTCAACGCCAATTAAAGGCAGTGGACACTCACGAATAGACGGAGTGAGATTGGTATTTAGAGGGGCGGCCACTCCGATTTGTCTGGGTGTGATTGTGACGGCTAAGGGGGATAGCCAGGTATGCAGTTGTTTCTGCTGCTCGAATGATTTTACCTGAGACAAGTCGATGCTGGGTCCCTTTTTTCCAAAAAACAACCGAATAATCACGGTGCTTTGATTGAATAGGCACTCAAGTTGATGCCCATATTGAATTTTTTTTTGGCTTTTAATTTCAATTGAATTATGCTTTAATAAGCGTGTAGTTGCTAATATTAAATTACAATTTTCATTCATTTATTCAAGTGTACAGAACAGAGAATACATAAGTCCATGAATATTCCAGTTTTATTTGAATTTTCTACCATGTTTGTTGCGGGGTTATTTGCTCAGTGGGTATCGTGGAGAATGCGGTTACCTGCTATTTTGCCCTTGCTCCTCATTGGCTTATTGGTAGGTCCCGTTTTGGGGATACTGCATCCCGATCGCCTAATGGGAGATTTGCTATTTCCCTTTGTGTCATTATCCGTAGCGATTATATTATTTGAAGGGGGGTTGAGTTTAAAAATAAAAGATATTCATGGGCTGGGCAATGTGGTTTGGAATTTAAACACAATCGGGGTTTTAGTTAATTGGGTTATTATTGCAATTAGTGCGTATCTGTTTTTAGATATGACCGGGTCGTTAAGCACAATTTTGGGGGCTATTTTAGTAGTGACAGGCCCCACGGTTATCGGCCCTTTGTTAAAGCATGTGCGTTTGGATACCGATTTGGGGTCAACCTTGCGGTGGGAAAGTATTATTATCGACCCAGTGGGCGCCGTCATAGCTGTATTAGCCTTTGAATGGGTGTTTCTAAGTGAAGTTGGGGCGATGGTGTCGTATTCGGTTGTGTTTTTGTTGATGACACTACTAGTGGGTGTTGGATTGGGGTTGTTGGGGGGGGGCTTTATTATGATGCTGCTTAAACGGGGGTGGGCACCAGCCTATTTGCATTCGTCATTAACGTTGGCCACCGTGATGGCTGTGTTTGTAGTCTCAAATTTTATTCAATTAGAGTCCGGGTTACTAAGTGTAACTGTGATGGGATTAATACTAGCGAACCAAAACCAAGTGAAAATCCAACATATCTTACGGTTTAAAGAAGATGTAACCTTGTTGCTAATATCGGTGCTGTTTGTTATGTTAGCGGCACGTATTTCGTTTTATGATTTAGTGGGGTACACCTCATGGAACACACTGTTTTTTTTAATTGGTGTGGTGTTTGTGGCTCGGCCTTTGGGGGTCTTTTTATGTACCATTGGGTCTCGCTTGACGTGGCGACATAAAGTGTTCATGAGTTTGACAGCCCCGCGCGGGATTATCGCAGCAAGTATTGGGTCATTATTTGCATTAAAGTTAAGTCAGTATGGCATTGCAGATGCTGAACAACTGGTGTTTTTTACGTTTATTGTTATTTTTTTTACAGTGGCTCAGTCGGGGTTGTTTGCTGGGTATTTAGCCAAATGGCTGGGGGTTACACGGCCGCATTTTTACGGCGTTTTAATTGCGGGGTCCAATGCGTTGTCTCGGTCTATTGCGACACAATTAATTAATCAAAAAATTGATGTGTTATTGGTTGATACCAATCAGCAATCGATTAATGAAGCCCGTGTTCATGGGATTCCATGTATCGAAGCCAGCATTTTAGACGACAGTATTTTAGATGAGCTGGAAGATCGAAAAATTGGCCGTTTTCTGGCCGTTACCTCTAATGACGACTTAAATGTATTGGCGGTTAGAAAGTATCGGTCTGTATTTGGGCGAAACAAAGTATACCGGTTGTTTCCTCAAGATGTGACCCATCAACAGCATTTAGAAATTACCACATTATTTTCAGCGGGCATGACGTATACCCAATTGGTCAATTATATGATTTCTGGTTACTCAGTGGTGGCTATTCATCTCAATACGGGTGAGCAGCTTAATGATATTTTGGAGCAATACGATGCGCCGGTTATCCCATTATTTTTTGTATCAAAAAATTATGAGCTGTATATTTTTTCTGAGGGGAATAGCCCTCCACGATTGCCCGATATGACGTTAATTGCATTGGTGCCATGACGACGGTTATTCACTGGTTTCAACGGGATCTCCGGTTAACGGATAATCAAGCACTAGCAGCTGCCAAACAACGGGGTGCTGTGCTGCCTGTCTATGGTCTAATAGACGCGTGGCAACCTGTGCCAACGGGGTCGGCTAGTCGCGTGTGGTTACACCATAGTTTAATGCAATTAGCGAATCAGCTGGGCGGTAACTTATCAATTTTAACAACGATGGATGACTGGGCAGATCTAATGCGTCGTTATGCCGTGACGGCCGTGTATTGGAATGCCGTTCCGGGTGTTGATTATCAGCCGGTGCACGAATATTTAACGGCATTGGGTGTTCAGTGCTATGGCTATACCGAGGGGTTGTTATGGGAGCCGGGGTCCGTGGTTAAACCGGATGGGCAGCCTTATAAAGTATTCACGCCCTATTATCGACGCTGCATTGGCACAGCCCCCAATCGGCCCACTGCATCGGTACATCCATCAGTGGTTGGGTGTGGCCTGGGTAATATAGCCGGCCTAGACTTGGTGCCCCAATTGGACTGGCCAGCGCGCGTTATTCAGCAGTGGCATCCGGGTGAACGGGGGGCCACTGAACGACTAGCCGGTTTTTTATCCAACATTCAGAGCTATTCAGAGGGTCGCAACACGCCCAGTGAACCTCACGTGTCACGGCTATCGCCACATTTAGCCTTTGGCGAGATATCGCCCCGAACGATTTGGCATGCGGTGGCAGACCATGGGCTAGATCCCACGCAGGATGCGTTTTGTCGACAATTAGTTTGGCGAGAGTTTTCTCATTATTTATTGCGTGATTTTCCAACGTTTTATAAAGAAAACCTCAACAAGCGATTTGACCGGTTTCCATGGCGGGATACAGACCCAATGTTGGCGGCCTGGCAATCGGGGAGAACTGGTTATCCGATTGTGGATGCGGGCATGCGTGAATTGTGGCAAACGGGGACTATGCATAATCGCGTTCGGATGATTGTTGGGTCATTTTTAGTTAAAAACTTGCGCATTCATTGGCGGCGCGGGTTTGAGTGGTTTTGGGATTGTTTGCTGGATGCTAATACGGCTAATAATAGTTTTGGCTGGCAATGGATTGCGGGTTCTGGCGCCGATGCTGCCCCTTACTTTCGAATTTTCAATCCAATTCTGCAAGGTAAAAAGTTTGATACAAATGGTCAGTATACCCGCCAGTATGTGCCCGAATTGGCAGCCATGCCGGACCGGTATTTATTTGATCCATGGGAGGCTCCAAAATCAGTGCTTGATCAAGCGGGGGTTACATTGGGTGTTCACTATCCGCGACCGATTGTATCAATTTCCGATTCGCGACAGTTGGCGTTGGCGGCATTTGCGAGCATTTAGCTATCGAATGAATTAACCCATTAAATATAAAATGATGAAACGGTAGACAGGAATACCAATAGAGTCGTCCAAATAGGCCCAAAGGGCGAAATGTTGCTGTTTGGGTTAAGGTGTTCCCTTGAATATGAAATTCCAGCCAGGCCTCGCCCGGCAATTTCATTTCAGCGTAGAGTAATAAGCGATGCTGGGTTTTGTCGGCAATAAGCACACGCCAAAAGTCTAAGGAGTCTCCGGGTTTGAGGTCGGTGGGGCTACGTCGACCCCGCCGCAAGCCAACACCGCCAACAATTTGGTCAATTACCCCCCGAATTCTCCATAATGCGTTACCAAAATACCAACCGGATTTTCCACCAAGCTGCCATAGTTTTTCTAGGGATGCTTTTGGGTTTTTTACAGAGACGGCTCGGTGATCAATAAAGCAAGCATGAGTGGGGACACGAGTATAGTAAGCAATTCCTTTTTCTAAAAAATAATGATGGGGTGAGTCAGTCCAGCTGGATACGACATCATTTTGTTCAATCCGATGGAATGCTGATTTAATCGCTTCCCTATAAGTCATGGGGGTAATATCGAGCAATTCAAACAAGCGGGTGTCTCGGCAAATAACTTCAGTTTTCATGCTATCAACCAAACGCTGAGCAAGCGAGTAGGTTGTACGTGTTACAAAATTTAACCAATATGAGGATAGGCGTGGTGATAATAAAGGTGTGGTAAAAATATACCGTTTGAGTCCCCGAACATCAGCGAACTGAAGCATCATTCGCTTATAAGATAAAATATCGGGTCCGCCAATGTCAAAGCTTTGGTTGTAGGTCTTTGGGTTTAATAAGCTACGGTGTAAGCACATAATCACATCGCGAATAGCAATGGGTTGGCACCGTGTTTGAATCCATCGAGGTGTTATCATAATGGGTATTTTTTCAACTAAATCATGAATAATGTCAAAGGAAGCGGACCCAGACCCTACAATAATTCCTGCGCGGAGTGTGGTAAGTGCATACTGATCGCTTTGAAGTAGCGACTCAACATGCAAACGCGATTTTAAATGGGGGGACAAGTTGGCTTCATTTACAATACCGCTTAGGTAGATGACTTGCTTTGCTTGTGTGTTTTCAACGGCTACTTTGAAATTTTGGGCACAGGTTGCTTCCAGTGCATGAAAATCAACAGTGGGTTTGGACATGGAATGAATAAAATAGAAGGCGGCATCAATATCATGGGGAAGCTCAATCGAATCGTTTAAAAAATCAACAACAATTGCGGATAAATTGGGGTGGTTGTGATAACTGTCATTAAAGCGATCTAAATCGCGGACACAACAAGTCACACGACACGATTTGGATAACAAAGCGGGTAATAATCGTTGAGCAATGTAGCCAGTTACGCCAGTAAGTAAAATATGCATTGGTATGTAGCTAGTGTATCATAATTAAGTCCCCGAGTGCTTGACCACCAGGTGTGCGGGTATCAGATACGCCGTAAAGCACACCTTCTTGTTTCATAATGCTTTGCGTAGAGCCCATAACGGGACGTGTGACGACGGTGTGCCCCATGCGCCTAAGAATTGCTTGAGTGTCGGGGGATAGGCTATGCGGTTCGATTCGCAGTTCATCGGGCCATCCTTGGTGATGAAATCGTCCAGCAGCAGATGCTTGTGCAAGGGTCATTCCGTGGTCAATCACGTTGCTGATAATTTGTGTGACAGTTGAAATAATGCGGCTCCCCCCTGGGGATCCGGTCACTAAAACTCCGCCGGTATCATTCAGTACGAGGGTTGGGGTCATAGAGCTGAGCATTCGCTTATGAGGCGCAATGGCATTTTGGGCATTGCCGAGCAATCCGTAGGCGTTGGGTTCCCCAGGTTTTGCTGAAAAATCGTCCATTTCATTGTTTAAGAGTACCCCGGTTCCGGGAATGCTGATGCCAGAGCCATAGCTAAAATTTAAAGTTGTTGTTACCGATACAGCATTGCCCCATTGGTCCATGACGCTATAGTGAGTGGTTTCGTCACTGTCATACGGCTGCCCGAATTTTGTGCTGACACTGGGGGTATGCTGGTTTAAATTGATGTGTTTTCGGCGTCGATTCAAGTAAGACTCGCTTAGTAATTGCTGGACCGGTACGCGAACAAAGTCGCTGTCACCCAGCCATTCCGCACGATCCGCATACGCCAGTTGCATGGCTTCTGCCATGGCATGAATGGTTTTTGCGCTATTGGCCCCCCAGGTCTTTAGTGGAAATGGTTCAATTAATTTAAGAATTTGAGCCATAATAAGGCCACCAGAACTGGGTAAGGGCATTGTATAAATATTCTGGCCACGGTATTGAATATGAAGCGGCTCTCGGACAACGCTTTGGTAGTTACGCAAATCGGCTAGAGTGATGAGGCCATTGGTGTTTTTCATAAAAGTGTCAATGGCCTGGGCGGTTTTTCCGGAATAAAACCCCGCAATCCCATACTTTGAAATACGGGATAACGTCTGGGCTAAGGCGGCTTGAGACAGACGGTCTCCGGGTTTTAATGCCCGATCGTTTGGATAAAAAATGGCGGACGTGTAGGCGTCTTGTTCAAGCCGTGGGCGTGCCTGTTTTAGTGATACAGCTAAGGCGTGTGATACAGAAAAACCGCCTTTGGCTAAGCGAATAGCGGGGGCAATAATGCGCTTGCGGGGCAGCGTTCCGTAGTGGTCTAAGGCAGTTAGCAGCCCATGAACACTGCCAGGAACGCCGCTGGATTGCGTTGAAAATCGAGCCCGGTGGGTATTCACTGTGCCATCTGAATTTAAAAACAAATCAGCATGGGCGGCTGCGGGTGCGGTTTCTCGAAAATCCAAAGCAATGGTTTTGTTTTCACTGGCAATATGAATCATCATAAACCCACCGCCCCCTAGATTCCCGGCTTGTGGATGCGTAACGGCTAAGGCAAACCCAACGGCTATCGCAGCATCAATTGCATTGCCGCCAGCGTTGAGTACGTCGATACCAATACCCGTTGCCCGCGCTTCTTGGCTGACCACCATGCCATGGGTGCCAATAACAGGGTGGTGAATCGCCATATTGGATAAAATTGGCGTGCCCATCAGGGGGGCGGTTAGCCCCATGAACCCAATGACGTAGTTGAAGAATTTCATGCTTTTATTTAGTATAGCATAGGCAATAAAATTATTTTTTAAATGTAGTGACATTTTTTTATTTAACGGTGTCACGACGGGGCCACAAAAATTCTTGCCTGTATAATGACACAGGGAATCTTACAGTAAAAGAACAGCTTGAAAACACGATTCAATTGGCAATGCGTACCGATAGTCGAGTAGGTATTGTCTAAATTATCGCTTAGTTTTTTTCTATACAAATCAATACGAACGAATCGATACGAATTTTCACAGTTGCAACTAAGATGCGTTATCGGATATACTTAAAAGAAGGATCAACTATTAGTAACGTGTGAAAGTGTAATAATTTAAGTGTATTTTTCAAGGAGTGAGATAAGTATGAGAGTCAGTAAACTAATAATAGCAGCCGTAATTGCTTCGATGTGGTCATCAACAGCCTTGGCATCGGATGCTGAATTGGCGGATTTACGCGCGGAAGTGGATGCGTTGAAGCAGTTGTATGCGCGATCGGGTCGTTCAGTTGGCCACATTAAAAAAAACAAGCCATCAATTTTTAGCAACAGCCTCAATCCATCGATTGGCATGGTATTTAACGGTGCATACCGTAGTTACACAGAAAAAGAGGCTGATATTGCGGGGTTTCCGGTGGGGCACGACGGCCATCGAAAGTCTGAAGGGTTTGCGGTTGGCGAATCTGAGATCAATATATCGGCTAGTGTGGATGATAAGTTTTATGGAAGCTTTACAGCGGCCATGGTGCGGGAAGCGGGTTTAGACAAGCTTGAATTGGAAGAAGCGTACATTCAAACATTGCCGGGGTTTGGCTTGTTTGATGGTTTGACGGCTAAATTTGGACGTGCATTTTGGACGTTGGGGTATTTAAACGAACATCATTTGCATGCGCATGATTTTTCGGATCGACCCCTTCCCAATCGGGCGTTCTTAAATGGTGCATTTAATGATGATGGGGCGGAGTTAACCTATGTATTGCCCACACAATTTTACACAGAAGTTGGTGGGGGGCTGTTCCGAGGTGATGACATGCCCTTTGGTGGCGCAACGGGTGATAAAACGCAAGCCTGGTCTGCGTTTGTCCGCGTTGGCGATGATATTGGATACAATCAAAGCTGGCGAGTGGGTGCCTACCGATTAGCCAGTGACGCGGTTGGCCGCTTTGTTAAAAGTGAAGAAGGTGAGAGCAACAATACTGGGTTTTATGGGCATACCGCGCTGGATGCCGTGGATGTTCGGTATACGTGGGCGGTTAATGGCAACCCAAGAGAGCAAGAACTGACACTACAGGGTGAGTATTTTTGGCAGCACAATGAGGGCGATTACAAACTTGAGGGCGCAAATGCTAAGGAAAACGCTACAAAGTCTGCAATTTATACCAACGCCCATGCAACGGGTTGGTATTTGCAAACAGTATATAAAATGGCGCCACAATGGCGTGTGGGTGTTCGATACAGTGAATTGTCCCCTGCGGATGTGCCGACGGCTTTAAAGAATAACGATGTTCTCAATGCCGATGGGCATGACCCTCGCTCATTGAGTGCTATGCTCGACTGGACCAATAGCGAGTTTAGCCGAATTCGATTTCAATATAACCACAATGTTTTAGCGAAAAACAAAACGGATGATCAGTTTATTATTCAATATGTGATGAGCATAGGAGCCCATGGTGCGCATAAATATTAGTATAATTATCAGTAGCTTGATTGCCGCATCCTTCGGTGTTCAGGCTGCAGTTTCTGTCTTTGCCTGTGAGCCCGAATGGGCGTCGCTTACAAAAGCAATTGGCGGGACGCATGTTCGAGTGGTTTCAGCCACCCATGCCAGGCAAAACCCGCACTATATTCGTGCACGGCCCAGCTTGATAGCGGCAATTCGACGCGCAGAATTGCTGGTATGTTCTGGGGCTAGTCTAGAAGCGGGCTGGTTGCCGGTGTTATTAAAACGGGCATCATCCGAGCTTCAGCCGGGTGGCGTGGGGTACTTAATGGCAACGGACCATGTGGCTGTTTTAGAAACCCCAACAACGGTAGACCGCAGCATGGGGGATGTGCATCCCGAAGGCAATCCACATGTGCATTTAAATCCCAACAATCTTATTCAGATTGGGCGCCGTATTAAAGAACAGTTGCAGAAAATAGATCCCGATAATAAGGCCGTATACGCAAAGCGGTATGCTGATTTTGAACGTCAGTGGGCGGTTGCTATTCAACGCTGGACCGTTCAAGCGGCGCCGTTAAGAGGCCAGACTGTCATTGTGCATCATAAATCATTAAGCTATCTATTGGATTGGTTGGGCATTAATACACTGGCTTCGTTGGAACCGGTTCCAGGCTTACCACCCACAGCGTCGCATTTAAATACAGTGCTTAAGGATTCGAGTCGGCAACCGGTGTTGGCGATACTCCGCACCCCATACGATCCGTCCGATGCAAGTGAATGGATGGCATCAAAAACAAGGATTCCTTCTGTGGTGGTGCCATACACGGTTGGGGGTAGTGACCAGAGTACTGATTTAAAGGCATTGTTTAATCATACAATTGAGTTATTATTAATGCATGGATCTTAGTGTTTTTATATTAGTGATGCCGGCGCTTGTTGCCGGTGTTATGATTGCAGCAACGCATGCGCCCTTGGGTTTAGAAGTATTAAAACGCGGCATTGTATTTATGGATTTGGCAGTCGCTCAAATTGCCGGTTTAGTGATGGTTTCCGTAGTGACATGGATGCCCCATCCGTCGCCATGGCTCATTCAAGGCCTTGCTTTGACGGGGGCTTTAATGGCAGCGGGCGTATTTCGATGGGTTGAATCGGTTGTGCCCAAACGGCAAGAAGCCATTATTGGAACTAGTTATGTTTTTGCGGCATCAGCCGCTGTTTTAGTTTTGCTCAATCATCCCCACGGGGGTGAGGCGATGCAAAATATGGTATCGGGACAGCTTTTATTTGTAACATGGGTAGACGTTATGAAACATGCCCCGGTGTATGCGGGTATTGGTGTGGCCTGGGTGACACGCCCCGATTGGCGATCCGGTATTGGGTTTTATAGTTTATTTGCATTGGCGATTACGTCATCTGTACAACTGGTGGGAGTCTATGTTGTGTTCGCTAGTTTAATCGTACCGGCATTGGTTGCGATTGGCCGGCCCAATGCACTGATCCGTGCCTGGTCTTTTGGTTTTGGCATGATGGTACTTGGGAGTGGGAGTGCGGTTTTATTGGATATGCCGGCCGGGCCCATGGTTGTAATGGCGGGATGTGGCCTTGCGAGTTTGCACTGGGCTTGGCGTTCTCGATGGCCATAACAAGTATTGTTTGGTTTAAGCGTGATTTGAGAGTCGATGATCATGAGCCATTGAGTCTGGCTGTTTGTCAGGGCCGGGTGATTCCCTTGTATATTGTTGAGCCAGAGTTTTGGCATCAACCGGATACCAGTTATCGGCAGTATCAATACCTCGTGACTACGCTTAATGAATTGGATTCCGGTCTAAACTTATTAGGGTCTCGCTTAATTATTCGCTTGGGCGATGCGGTGGAGGTGTTGGATTCGTTGGTTCAAACCTGGGGTGTGACTCAAATGTTTTCGCACCAAGAAACTGGGAATAACTGGACGTATGCCCGAGACCGGCGAGTGCAGCGTTGGGCTAAGACACGTGGGGTTTCTTGGCAAGAATCTACGCAAACCGGGGTGGTTCGTCGATTGAAGAATCGCGATGGCTGGTCCGCTCGGTGGCAAGCAACGATGCAGGCACCGTTGGTTCAGCGCCCCCATCATATTCAGTCTATTCCGGTTGATACACAGGCCATGCCCTCGGCGGATGCGCTGGGCTTGATGCACGATGGTTATACGACTATTCAATCGGGGGGTAGCCCGATGGCTCATGACACCTTGGCTACATTTTTGGACAATCGTGCGCAGCCCTACGCACGGGCACTGTCGTCACCGGTTACGGCGTATACCCATTGTTCTCGGTTATCGTCGTATTTGACACTGGGAGCGGTGTCGATGCGAACCGTATCTCAAGCAACTCAGGCGCGGCAAGTTGCCATTAAGCAACAGGCAATTGGTGGTGGATGGCGCAGTGCCATGCGGTCATTTTCAGGACGCTTGCGGTGGCATTGCCATTTTATACAAAAGTTAGAAGATGCCCCGCGTATTGAATTTGATAATATGCATTCAGCATACAATGGCTTGAGAGAAAACACCTTTAACGATGCCTATTTTGATGCCTGGAAAGCTGGGAAGACAGGGTTTCCTATGGTTGATGCATGCATGCGAGCGTTAACGGCAACCGGGTGGCTCAATTTCAGAATGAGAGCCATGTTAATGAGTGTGGCTAGTTATCATTTGTGGTTGCATTGGCGGGAGCCAGCAGTACATTTAGCTCGATTATTTGTAGACTATGAGCCGGGCATTCACTATAGCCAAGCACAAATGCAATCCGGTACAACAGGCATTAATAGTGTGCGTATTTACAATCCCATTAAGCAGGGTGTTGATCACGATCCAGCCGGTGAGTTTATTCGAAAATGGGTGCCGGAACTGGCGCAATGCCCAACGGAGTTTATCCATATGCCTTGGAAAAACGGATACTATAGGCCGCCAATTGTCGATGAGGCTCAGGCTCGCCAAGCAGCGGCAGCCCAAGTGTACGCATTACGAAAAAAAACCACTCACCAAGAAGAGGCGCAAGCAATTGTGAAGCAGCACGGCAGTCGAAAACGACCGAGACAATCGGTCAAGCCTGACCAGTTACGATTGCCTATATAAGCGATAATGAAACGCGGGTACACGAATGCTGAATCAGCATGGATACAATAGCCAATGTTTTAAAAAGCCATAACCCAGTTCGATAGGCATTGAGGCGTACTAGTACGGGTATTGCCTGCGGATCTCCGACTGTTTCAAGTTGTTTGTGAATAGGAATAATTTTAATAAATGTTAGTAACCAAACCAGTATCAAAGAAGCGGTTGCACAGTACAAAGCGGTTGTACGCATAGCTGGAAATGTCCAAAGAACGATTAGTGATAGGGATTCAACTAGCATAATAGGGCCTACAACATATGAAATTCGCCGTACGTGATCGGTTGCGTAGCGGGTAAGTTCTTTATGCCCGACGCTTCCAAACTGTGGGTATACAAGCACTTGAACCAGAATAATTAGGGTGCATATGCTAATAGTGGCAATGCCTTGGGCCCACAAGGCGAGTATCATGCGAACGAATTAAGATACAGGCCCAACATACTCGCCATTAACATGCCAGTAACCGGTTCGTTTAATTCCCACTTCATCATCGTCATCGCGAGTATCATCGTCACTCAAAAATGTTTTTGGGTTAAACCGTCGAATTTTATGGGGGTGCACAGAGTAAACAATATTACCCGTGTACCGATGTACATGGTAACGGTTCATTCGAGATTTAATGCGAATGTAGTCCTCTTCGGAGATCATCATCAAAGGTGCGTGTGTTGGATTTAACTGTGCAAAAGTTGAGAGTTGACTTTGGCTTTTAAAATCGTTAGAAAGACGCAGCTGATTGGTTTGATCTTTACCAGAGCGTACTAAATCAAAATGACTGCTTCCAATTTTCCGTGGAGACGATCCAGATTGTATGGTTTGAGATAAAAATGTTTGCATAACTAAGGCTTATTCGCCTAATTAAAAGTATACAAAAAAATGAAGGGTTTGTCTAGTAAAGAGTTATTAAAATGACCGGTGGGGGGCATGAACCCTTTGCATTTAAAACTTGTGCAAACGAATGCGTCATAACTAAGAACGATACGGCTAATTTAACCATGGATTTGTAGCAAAAATTCAGTAATATGAGCGATGAGTACGTTGGGATGCTCCGCATGCAGCCAATGCGACCCCGGCATGGCTGTAACATGTGCTTGGCTAAATAATTGATGAATGGTTTCTATGTCTGCGTTTAGAATGTAGTCAGAGGCAGTCCCACGTAAAAACAAGGCGGGGGTGTCTGTGCGATTGAGTAATAGGGGTGCCGCCATAATTTCAGGTTCATGCTGACGAAGCACGTCGAGTGGAATGCGCCAATGCGGATGTGGGGTTAGGACTAAATTATGCAACAAAAATGCTCGGATTTCTGCATGAGTAACCCCCTGACTTTCTAAGGCTCGGTTGGCGTCTGCTCGGGAGTTTACGGTATCGACCGGAAGGGCTAAACACGCGTCGAACAGCGGAGTTTGCCGGCCCATTGGGTATATTTTTGGCGCAATATCCACCACAACAATAGATCGAAATAAAGGGGGGTAATTGTGGGCTGTTTGCATGGCTACTTTACCCCCCATGGAATGCCCGATAAAACATAAGCCATCGCTTAGCTTTAAGGTCTGGCATAGTTCGGCAATATCATTGGCCATAGCTGTGTAGGTCATAATTGGCGTGTGTGGTGAGTCGCCATGGTTGCGCAAATCAGGCAAAATAACTCGATATTGTCGACTAAGCTGTCGGGCAATGGTTAGCCAATTTCGCTTAGAGCCAAACAACCCATGGGCGATTAGCAGTGTTGCGATTGGTGCGGTTGGTGGATTTAAAATCTGATAATTTAAATTCATTGTCTTGGCATTTAGTGTACCCCACGCACCGGCGTACTCGCTACTTGGGAATGATGTGTGGGGTCGGGGGTTGTTGAGCTTGTCTGTATTTGATATAATTATCGAACTATAAAAATAAAATTAACAAATGGTGAAAAGTTATTATGATTGCAATTATTGAACAAGGAAGTAAACAATTTAAAGTTTCAGTGGGAACGATTATTGACATTGATCGAATTGAAAACCCATCGGATTCTATTGTATTAGAAAAAGTTTTGCTCGTTTCGGATGAATCGGGGAGTACAATTGGCAAGCCGTATGTTGATGCAGCGGTAGTTCACGCAGAAGTGCTAGAGCCACTGCACAAAGACGAGAAGGTGACTGTTTTTAAATTCAAAACAAAAACCGGTTATAAAGTTAAGCAGGGGCATCGGCAGCAATATACTCGCGTTAGAGTCACGGCAATTGAGTCGGGTAAGTAAAGGAGTCGGTAATGGCACATAAAAAAGGAAAAGGAAGTACTAAGAACGGTCGCGATAGTCAAAGCAAGCGGCTTGGAGTTAAACGGTTTGGTGGCGAGTTGGTTTCTGATGGGGAGATTTTAATTCGACAGCGGGGGACTCAGTTTCACCCAGGCAATCACGTGGGTTTAGGAAGAGATTATACGTTGTATGCTAAAAAGACCGGCACGGTTACCTTTTCTCGTTTTTCAAAGAAGCGATTAAAAGTATCCATTGTTCCAGTTGAAGCTGTTTAATTGGGCCCCAGTGTAGGGGGGCATTATGGCATTTGTTGATACAGCAACGGTGTCTTTAGAAGCTGGGCATGGAGGCGCTGGCGCTGTCAGCTTTCGGAAAGAAAAGTTTGCACCCAAAGGCGGACCGGATGGGGGCGATGGGGGGCGTGGCGGATCCATTATTTTGTCGGCTGATTTGAGCTGTCAAACCCTTATGGACATGCGGTTGAAAAGGAAGTATCAAGCCCCCAATGGTCAACCGGGCCGACCCCGTAAACAATATGGTTCTAATGGGTCTGACTTAATTCTTCCCGTTCCATGCGGGACACTGATTTACCAAGCAGGCACCCAAGAATTAATGGCTGATTTGGTGACGCCGGGTCAACAGTGTGTTGTTGTTCGTGGGGGTAAAGGTGGGCGTGGAAACACCCATTTTTCAACGGCAAAGCACAAAACTCCGCGATATGCGCAGCCGGGTCTTCCGGGAGAATCTGAGACTATTGCATTGGAACTTAAATTGTTAGCGGATATAGGATTGGTCGGGTTGCCCAATGCCGGAAAGTCAACGCTATTGAAAGTATTAACAGGCTCTAAAGCCAAGGTGGCAGCGTATCCATTTAGTACGCTTCGGCCGAACTTAGCTGTTTTGGAGCACCATGGGAAAGGCCGGATTATTGCCGATATTCCAGGTTTAGTAGAAGGGGCTGATAGCGGTGTAGGCTTAGGTAATGCGTTTTTGAGACATGTGTCGCGCACGCACATGTTGATTCATTTAGTCAGCGTGGCCTATCAAACGCCAGAGTCTTGTGTGAAAAATTATACAATTATCATTAACGAATTGAAGAAAAGCGGCGTTTTAGATCATTTGGGTCGTCGAGCGATGGTAACGGTGTTGAGTCAAATAGATGTCTTAGAATCTGAAGCATTGGATAGTTTTACTGAAGCATTTACTCAGGCAGGCATTGCTATTCGGCCAATTTCGGCTATTACGCAACAGGGCTTGTCGGAATTGAAGCACGTGGTATGGGAGTCCTTAGAGTGACACGGGTAGTGAAGATTGGTAGTCGCGTATTAACCACAGCAGATGGGCAGCTTGATTTAAATCAAATGCGCCAGTTGGTGTCGGATATTATGGCTGCTCAAAAATTTGACGGTTCCCCTGTTGTGTTAGTATCATCAGGTGCCATTATTTGTGGGTCGGGCGTTTTGAACTCTCCGGTGAATACCTTGCCAGAAAAGCAAGCCGCAGCGGCAGTTGGGCAAGGGTTTTTAATGGCAGAGTATCGTCGGTTTTTCAGGGACTTTGGACTGTCGGTTGCCCAGATATTAGTGACCCAGGATAGCTTTGAAAATCCGGAAAAACGACACAATATTAAAAATACGCTAGATGCCTTGCTGGCCAAGCAGGTGATTCCGATTATTAATGAAAACGATACCGTATCAACAGCAGAAATTAATTTGGGGGATAACGATCAACTGGCAAGCCTAACGGCACGCTTGATAACAGCCAGTCAGTTAATTTTGCTTAGTGATGTTGATGGGGTATATGGAGCGAATGGTCAAGTGATTACGGAGCTAAATAGTCAGTTGGTTTCAATTGATAGCCTGGTTGACGATGCGCGTCGTTGCGTATCCAATGGCGGAATGCGGTCAAAGTTGTTGGCAGCCTATGATGCTGTAGCCGCTAATATTGCAGTGACAATTGCCAATGGATCAACCCCCAATGTAATTATGCGGGCGGTTAAAAATCATAATATTGGGACTCAGATTATATAGGAGATTACTATGGAAATAGAACAGCAGTGTCAGATCGCCAAGCAGGCGTCTAGTGCAATGGCAACGCTCTCAACAGCCGATAAAAATGGTGTAATTCTAGCGATGGCTGATGCATTAGATGGGGCTCATGATGCCATTTTTCTAGCCAATCAATCCGATATTCAAATGGGGAAGTCAGCCGGTCTTAGTTCAGCGTTGCTGGATCGCCTGAGACTAACGCCGGATCGATTAACGGGGGTTGCCAATAGTTTAAGAGCCATTGCGGCATTGCCCGATCCAGTTGGAACTGTTACTACAGGGTTTCGACGACCCAATGGTCTGAATATCATTCAGCAGTCGGTGCCAATTGGGGTTCTGGGTATTATATATGAAGCTCGGCCAAATGTTACGGTTGATGCAATTGGGCTGGCGATCAAATCAGGCAATGCGTTGGTATTGCGGGGTAGCCAGTCGGCCACGCATACCAATCGGGCCTTGGTGGAGGTGCTAATGGCGGTGGCCTCACCAAGGGTTCCTGATGGATCAGTGCAATTGTTGCACGATACCAGTCGCGATGGTGTGAGTGTGCTGTTGGGTATGCGAGAGTATATTGATGTGATGATTCCCCGAGGCGGTGCCGGGTTGATCCAACGAGTAGTGCACGAAGCAACGATGCCCACTATTGAAACCGGCGAGGGGATTTGTCACGTTTATGTGGATGAATTAGCCAACTTAGAGAATGCCTTAGATATTGTGGTTAATGCTAAGACCCAACGCCCATCGGTATGCAATGCGTGTGAGACGGTCTTGGTTCACGAGTCTTTAACGCAGTGGGTCCCTACAATAGTAGGCGCATTGGTAGAGCGTGGCGTGACGGTTCGGGGGTGTATGTCTGTTCAAGCGTGCCACCAGCAGGTGGTGCCTGCGCAAGCGTCTGATTGGGCAACTGAGTATTTAGACCTTACAGTTGCCATGAAAATAGTGCCAAATTGTGAAGCGGCTATAC
The DNA here is from genome assembly GCA_002433595.1 of bacterium UBP8_UBA6595. Lineage (GTDB taxonomy): Bacteria > Margulisbacteria > Marinamargulisbacteria > UBA6595 > UBA6595 > UBA6595. The sequence goes on from DJIL01000012.1 coordinate 25,833, forward strand.
AGCACATTAATCAGTATGGGTCGCATCACTCAGAAGTGATTGTTAGTGATTCGTATACGGCGATTGCTGCGTTTACCAATCGGGTGGACGCAGCGGCTGTATTGGTCAATGCATCCAGTCGATTTACCGATGGTGGGGAGTTTGGGTTTGGAACTGAAATGGGTATTTCAACTCAAAAATTACATGTGCGTGGCCCTGTGGGGCTGCAACATTTAACAACCAGCAAATACATTGTGTATGGCACGGGCCAAATTCGCGGATGATCCGAGTGTGAACGTATATACAATTGGGCAAAAATTCGCTACACTAAGAGTCATGGAATCATCAACAGCAACAGAAATTCAACGGTGTTTAGAATCTTTAGCGTACATTCTTCAATTTAAGACAGAAGCAGAAGCAGAGCAACTGCTTCGTACGGTTATGGATCAGGCTCATTTGTTGGGGTTGCCAATTAAAATAACAAATACGCCGTATATTAATACAATTCCAGCAAATAAGCAGCCCAAGTATCCAGGCAATATAGAACTGGAAAAGCGGCTGCAAAATATTATTCAATGGAATGCAATGGCGATGGTTGTTAAGGCCAATCGCGAGAACGATGGTATTGGTGGCCATATTTCATCGTATGCATCCAGTGTGCATTTATATGAGGTAGCGTTTAATCACTTTTTTCGTGGGTATGGGAACAATCACAATGCCGATCAAGTTTATTTTCAAGGCCATGCATCGCCAGGTATTTATTCGCGAGCATATGTTGAAGGTCGGTTGGAAGCTAAGCAGTTGCATCATTTTCGTCAAGAATTAGCGGAGGGGGGTGGCTTGTCTAGTTACCCTCACCCGTATTTAATGCCAAACTTTTGGCAGTTTCCAACGGTGTCCATGGGTCTTGGCCCGATTATGGCAATTTATCAAGCACGATTTAACCGATACTTAGTAGCACGGGGTATTTTGTCTAAAGATGATAGTCGCGTGTGGTGTTTTATTGGTGATGGTGAAACGGGTGAGCCAGAAACCCTTGGCGCATTGTTTATGGCATCGCGAGAAAAGCTTGATAATTTAATATTTGTTGTAAATTGCAACCTTCAACGATTAGATGGGCCGGTTAATGGCAATGGAAAGATTATTCAAGAGCTTGAGTCTGTATTTAGTGGGGCGGGTTGGAATGTTATCAAATTAATTTGGGGTAGTGATTGGGATCCCTTGTTGGCTTCAGATCAGCGAGAAACCCTGGTTAAACTATTGAATGAAACTGTAGATGGGCAATATCAGAAGTATTCCGTAGCACCTGGAAGCTATACAAGAAATAATTTTTTTGGCAAGTATCCAGAATTGGCAGAGCTGGCCAACCAACTAACCGACCAGCAAATTTTAGATATGCGCCGGGGTGGGCATGATTTGCATAAGATTTACGCTGCATATCAGGCTGCTGTCGATCATCAAGGGCAACCCACGGTTGTTTTAGCTAAAACAGTCAAGGGGTATGGGTTGGGTGAGGCTGGTGAAGGCCGTAATATTTCTCATCAACAAAAAAAGATGAATGAAAAAGAATTGCGCCAATTCAAAAAATGGCTCGATATCCCATTGGATGAAGATGAAGTGGCCAACGCCCCATTTTACAAGCCAGATCCAAGTGCGCCTGAAATTCAGTATTTATTAAAACAGAGAGAGAAGCTGGGTGGCTTTTTGCCCGAGCGACGGACTGAAAAAACAGCGTTTGAGTTGCCAAAAGAATCCGCATTCGAGTCCTTTTTTGGGGATTCTGGTAACTCAAAAATGTCAACAACAATGGCATTTGTACGTGTTTTAACAATGTTGCTGAAAGACAAAGCCGTGGGTCGTTATATTGTTCCAATTGTGCCAGATGAATGCCGAACCTTTGGTATGGAAGCCTTATTTAGACAAATTGGAATTTATGCATCAGAGGGTCAAAAGTATGAGCCTGTGGACAGAGAATCTCTACTGTACTATAGAGAAGCGAGTGATGGGCAAATGCTTGAAGAGGGAATTTCAGAGGCGGGTGGAATGGCATCGTTCCTAGCTGCCGGAACGAGCTATGCAACACATGGGGTTACAACCATTCCGTTCTATATTTACTACTCTATGTTTGGATTCCAGCGTGTGGGCGATATGATTTGGTTGGCCGGAGATATTCGAGCAAAAGGATTTCTACTGGGCGGTACGGCTGGTCGAACCACCCTAAATGGGGAAGGCTTGCAGCATCAGGACGGACACAGTCATTTAATTGCGAGTACAAACCCAGCATGTGTCGCGTATGACCCCTCATTTCGGTTTGAAATTGCCATTATGATTCAACAAGGCATGCAGCGCATGTATGTGGATAATGAAGATTTGTTTTACTACATTACAGTGGGGAATGAAAACTATGCCATGCCCGCACGTCCCGAGTCCGCAACAACGGATAGCATTATGCGTGGGCTTTATAAATTTAAAACGGCTAGTGTAGCAGTTGAAACGCCCACGGCACAGGCGCATTTACTGGGAAGTGGCGCCATTATGCCATCCGTTCTGGAGGCACAAGTTGTGCTAGAATCCGAATACGGAATACCCACACAGGTTTGGAGCGTGACGAGTTACCAGCAACTGAGGCGCGATGCGTTAGATGTTGAACGCCGCAATCGATTAAATCCAGAGGCTAGCCCTGAACAAGCCTATATTCAACGCTGTTTTGAGAATGAAACGGGCGTATTTATTGCAGCGTCTGATAACATGAAAGTCGTGTCTGATCAAATTTCAGCGTGGGTTCCGGGCGGGTTAACCAGCTTGGGAACCGATGGGTTTGGGCGAAGCGATACACGTGCGCAGTTGAGACGTTTTTTTGAAGTGGATACTGGCTTTATTGTATATACCACAGTCTACACATTGTATCGGCGTGGTGATGTGTCGGTGGATCAAGTAAGAAAAGCAATGGATCAATACGCTATTGATCCAAATAAATTGTATGGGAGAACAGTAATCTAATGGGTATAAAAATTCCGTTTTTAGGTGATGGCATTGAGTCCGCCAATATATTAAGTATTGGCGTTCAGCCCGGCGATACAGTAGCCGTGGATGATATTATTTTGGAGCTTGAAACAGACAAGGCTGTAGCCCCTGTTCCAGCGACGCAGGCCGGTACTATTGAATCTATTTCAGTGTCAGTTGGTGATGTGGTTCATGAAGGACAAGTGATCGGTCAATTGTCTGGGGATAGCGAGGGTGCAACCGCGCCATCCCCGACTGGCGCGGCCCCCATTGGGGCCGCATCACCGGTACAACCGGTGGCGGTTGCGCCGATTGTTCATGCGCCTGTTTCTCAATCAGTAGTTGCACATCCCGTGGGGGATGCCTCTGCGGTTATTACATCCCCGTGGATTCGATCTTTGTGTACCCAGATTGGCTTGGATTTAGCGCGCGTGGTGCCTACAGGGCGGGGTAATCGAGTCGTTTTAGACGATATTCGACGATATATAACTCAGTTGCAACAGCCCATTGCTGCACCACAGTCACAGGGTGTGGATAAGCCATTGGTAGAGACCTTACCCGATTTTTCAAAGTGGGGGCCAATTGAGTCGGAAACGGTATCGTCCTTACGCGTAAAAATTGCAGATAAAATGAGTAGTGCATGGCGTATTCCGCATGTGACACAGTTTCATGATGTGGATATTACTCAAGCGATGGCTTTGCGTAAGCAATGGAATGGTCAATACAAAGAAAAAGGCGCCAATCTAACGGTGACTGCGATGGCAGTTAAGGCTGTTGTATCTGCCCTTCAAGCGTTTCCAGCGTTTAATGCAAGTTTTGATGGAAAGCAATTAATTAAAAAAGCATATTATCATATTGGCATTGCAGTTGATACGGCCTCTGGCTTAATTGTACCGGTTATTCGGGATGCCGATCAGCTGTCATTATTTGAATTGGCAGTTCAAATTGGTACCGTAGCGGACAAAGCGCGGGAGCGTACGTTGACAGCAGCAGATTTGCAAGGCGGCACATTTACTATTTCAAATTTGGGGGGCTTGGGAGTGGGACCCTTTACGCCAATTATTAATACGCCAGAAGTGGGAATTTTAGGCTTAGGTCGTGGGGTGAAGCGCCCTATTGTAAATGCAGATGGCGACATTGGGATTGGCCTAATGCAGCCCTTGGCACTATCGTATGACCATCGGGTAATCGATGGAGCGGATGGCGCCCGGTTCATGACCCACTTATCGGATGCGTTGGCTAATTTAGAAGAAGCCGCAGTTAAGGAGTCATTATGAATAAAGTAAAGACTGATGTTGTTGTATTAGGGGCCGGCCCTGGGGGCTATGCAGCTGCATTTTATGCGGCAGATTTGGGGCTCAATGTTGTTTTAGTTGAAAAAGAACCCGCTTTGGGAGGCGTATGTCTAAATCGAGGGTGTATTCCATCCAAGGCGTTGTTGCATGCTACAGATGTGTATCATTCTGGACAGCAGGCGAGTGATATGGGAATTCAATTTGGTAAAGCTACGTTGGATTTAGATCAGCTTCGAACCTGGAAAAATGGGATTGTTGATCGATTGGGTGGCGGGGTGCGTCAACTGGCAGCCACACGCAACGTTACGGTTATAGCGGGTCGCGGGTATTTCGAAGGGTCTCAGCTGTTGCGTGTAGAGACCGAATCCGGTCAGCAATTTATAGACTATGATAAGGCCATTATTGCCACGGGGTCTCGGCCCGCAATGCCACGTGCGTTTGATTTGGGTAGCCCACGCGTTATGACATCAACAGAAGCCTTAGATATTCAACAGATTCCGGATAGTTTATTGGTTATTGGGGGTGGTTACATTGGTATGGAGCTAGGGATTGTGTACGCACGGATGGGTACATCCGTTAGTGTGGTTGAAGCCACGGAGCAATTGTTGTCAGGGGCAGACCCAGACTTGGTTCGTCCGGTTGAAAAAATGGCAGAACGTATGTTTTCAAGCATTCAGAAGTCCGTTAAAGTAAAAGAGATGGCAACCAAAAGCAAAAAAATTGAAGTTGTATTGGATGACAAGGGAACACTCAGTACGCATGCTTTTGATTCAGTGTTAGTGTCTGTGGGTCGTGCCCCCAATACAGATGCGTTAGGTTTAGAAAATACAGACGTTAAGTGCGATGAAAAAGGGTATATTAACGTGCATATGTATCAGCAAACTGACGATCCAAATATTTTAGCGATAGGGGATTGTGCCGGTGGGCTTTTACTGGCCCATAAAGCGAGTAAAGAGGCGCGCATTGCGGTAGAGGCCTTAACGGGTCGTCAACCCACGACAGAATTCACAGTTCCGGCAGTTGTATTTACAGACCCAGAGTTAGCATGGGTGGGTTTAACAGAAGTAGAGGCAAAGGCCAGCAAGAAAGCAATAAAAGTGGCTAAATTTCCATGGACCGCATCCGGCCGAGCGATGACTTTAGGCCGTACTGATGGTATGACAAAACTTATTGTTGAGCCAGATACACACAGAGTATTGGGGGTAGGTATTGTGGGTCCACATGCGGGAGATTTAATTAGCGAGGCGGCGATGGCCATTGAAATGCAGGCGACTGTTGAAGACATTGCGCATATTGTTCATCCGCACCCCACATTATCAGAAAGCATGTTGGAAGCTGCCGAGGTTTTTTTGGGTCACTGTACTCACGTGGCTAGTGCACGATAAAGCACCCGCTAGACCCATATTTTTGTATGCAGCCACGATTGGGTTGGTATGGTTTTCCCTGATTAACTTATGGCCCTTCGTGGCATCCTTTTTTGAAGCGGTTGTATTATTTGTTTTATTTAATTCACTGTATTTAAAATCCGAACGACTGATAGGGTCACGCATGGTGGCCGCTATGAGTGTTATTATGCTTACGTTTGTTATTATTGTTGTGCCATTATTATTTGTTATTCCAACCTTGATTTCAAATGTTCCTCGTTTTTATAAAAGTTTGATGTGGTTTTTAGGGCAGCCTGTAGAGTGGCCAGGCTTTTTGCAGGTATTTGTTCAATCGAATACGTTTTTAGTGAACCAACTGTTGCCGGGCGCTGTGGGGCAACTGGTGTCTAAAAGTGGTGATTTTGTATTGGCGGCAATTACCAACGTTGGTGGCTTTTTTATTAATATTATTATTATGTATGTTATTTTGTTTTTTGCTTTTACGGAGCAAAAACGATGGGTTCCGGGGGTTTTGTCGTATTGGCCGAGCAAGCATATTTATCTAGATAAAATCACTGATATTTTCCGAAAAACAATCCGGTCATTTGTTATTAGCACTGTGATTGTGGCTTTATTTCAAGGATTATCGTTGGGTGCTATGCTATTTATTACTGTAACCCCCAATGCATTTATTTTAATGTTAATTGCGTGTGTGTTGTCATTTGTTCCCATGATTGGGGTTCCATTCATATGGATTCCGGTGGCTGTGTACCATGTTATTCAGCATCAGCCAATTCAAGCGGCTATTATCTTGGTTATGGGGGTATTAATTAGTAATCTCGACAACTTAATCCGGCCATGGGTGCAAAAACGTATTGGAAAAATTCACCCATTAACTACAATTTTTGGTATTATTATTGGGCTTCCGTTGTTTGGCATTTCAGGATTAGTCATTGGTCCTGTTATGATTGGTTTAACAGCCAGTCTGTCAGGGTTCGCATTGGAGCAATACAATCAAGACTTAATTGTTTAAAGTATTCCGTGGGATGCTATACTAAAAGCTTATGAATCGAGAACTCTTGGTTACTAGCGCGCTGCCTTATGCCAACGGCCCCCTGCATTTGGGGCATATGGTTGAATATATTCAAACAGATATTTTCGTTCGCTTTCAGCGTAGTGTTGGCCAAGTGTGTCATTATGTGTGTGCCGATGATGCTCATGGGACGCCAATTATGCTAAGTGCTCAAAAAAAAGGCGTTTCCCCGGAGGATTATATTCAAGAAATATACCATAATCACTGTGCTGATTTTGAGCGGTATCAGATCCAATTTGATTACTATGGTCAAACTCATTGTGATGCGAATCAGGCACGCAGCGAGGCGTTTTTTAAGTTGGCAACCGAGGCAAATAAAATATACAAAAAAACCATTGTTCAAATGTACTGTAAGGACTGCTCGTTATTTTTGCCCGATCGATTGGTTAGAGGTACGTGTCCACACTGCGGGACTTCGGATCAATATGGCGATGTATGTGAGCAGTGTGGGGTGACCTACAAACCGAATGATCTGATTGAGCCTCGGTGTGCGCAGTGTGGCGTTATACCGGTTATGAAAGATAGTGAACATTATTTTTTTTCATTGCAGTCGTCTCAAGAATTTCTCATGCAGTGGCTGAACGCATCAGCGTTTCGTGATGATGTTAAAAATAAACTGAGTGAATGGTTTGAGGTAGGGCTTCAAGATTGGGATATATCGCGAGAAGCCCCCTACTTTGGATTTAAAATACCGGGTTCAGATCATTATTTTTATGTGTGGGTAGATGCCCCATTTGGGTACATGGCCATGACGGATCAATTGGCAAAAGCGAATCCAGAGCAATCAGGTTTGCGGGACATTTGGTTTAAAGATACGGTAGAAATACATCATTTTATTGGTAAAGATATTTTATATTTTCATGGACTATTTTGGCCGGCAATGTTGTCAGTAATGGGCGCTAACTTACCCACTCAATTGCATGTTCATGGTTTTTTGACGGTTAATGGAGAGAAAATGTCTAAAAGCCGCGGTACATTTGTTTTAGCCAATACGTTCTCAGAACGCTATGAACCAGAATTACTCCGGTACTATTATGCTTGTAAACTGGCTGGAGATATGAGGGACCTTGATTTTAATGAAATGGATTTTATTCATCGAATTAACGCCGATGTTTTGGGTAAATTTGTCAATATTGGTAGCCGAACGGGATCGATTTTAAAAAAATCATTAAACAATCAACTATCAACACCAGATGCTTCTGGAGCTGCTGTCATAGCGTCAATTCTGGATCAAAAAAACACAATTTATGAGTATTATGATCATTTAAATTATAGTAAGGCAATGTCGGTAATTATGCGACTCTCAGAGCAGGTTAACGGGTATATTCATAATTCTGAGCCCTGGGCTTTGGTGAAGGATAACCCCAGGGCAGCTCAAGCCGTGTGCACAACAGCCATTCATGCTTGGCGATACTTGGCTATTTATTTGCAACCAGTCTTGCCCGGGCTTACCGGCAAGATACAAGGTATTTTAGCGATTGACTCATTAAATTGGGAATGTCTAGCTCAGCCACTACCCAATGGCCACATAATTTCCAATTATTATCATATTATTAAACGTATTGATGGTCCAACAACCAATTTATCGGGCTAACCTAAAATTTTCATGGCTTCTTTATAGGCCGTATCAATGGCTTTAAATCCAGTATTTTGAACCATGGTTAATAGGCGGTTAATATTAACCATTTCAATATTTAGCGCAGCGGGATTCACATTGGATAATTCGCGCTGCTGACCAAAAACAGTACTGGTAATGCTACCGTTCGGATTGTTAGCCGCTTCAATTTTATACGGTTCTCCCGTAATTCGGGATGCCCGATAAGACAAAATATCTTCAATGTCTAACTGTTCGGGATTGTGAAATTCAGCGACAGCCAATTGATATAATGGGGTGGGTGTATCAGAGTTTATATTAGACACAACCGTTCCATCTTCTAAAATACCAACGTTGGGGCTATCCGTAATATCTAAGGGAACCAATGATTCGCTTACTGTGCCATTTACAATTTTAAACCCCAACGCTTTTCGGCCGCGAATCCCGTAAAACACACGATTATCTTGTTGAATAGCGGAGAATTCCCCCGCACGAGTGAAAATACGTTCATTAGTACTGGATTGGGTGACAAATAAAGCATTGCCTTTAATAGCAGCATCATTGACAGCCCCTGCACCCAAATCGCCTTGACCAAAGTTAAGCTTAACCGCAGCCATCACCCCCCCGCTTTTATCGGGAATCATGGTCGTAATCATTTCCTTAAAACCAGAGGTGGACATATTACTAGCATTGCGCTGTAATATGTCAATTTGCTGCTGTGCCATAACCAAGCTTTGGGATGATTGTGCGAGCATTGATGAAAAAGTGGCCATTGGCATTGTGGATGTGTTGTAACTATTCATGTGGGTTTCCTCCTATACATTTGTACAAATAGACCGATACATATCTGGGCGTATGTGCCCAGTTTCTGACTGACGGTGCCCAGGTTCTGTGGACGTGATACGCGCAAGTACACGCTGTAGTTGAGCGAGGCGTTCCATTAACGCATGGCGTACAGAGGGCGGAAAGTTTGCGTCGTCTAGCATGCCGTAAATGCTGGCGCATTCTAACTCAACAATGGGGTATAGGGCACGATTCGCGCGAAGAATTCGGATGGATAAATTATGGGTACTAATGGGAACCCCCAAGCGTTGTAAATTTCGAATAACACTTTTTATTTTTTGATTGTTATTTTCCCAATCAGTACCGGATTCAGTATGAAAAGATGCTTTTTCTAATAAAGCTTCATCGAGCATGGCCTGTAATTTTTGAATGGCTTGATGATTGGCTTGTGTGGTCAGCATGCGTTCAGTTTCCGTGTTATAAACACCCAATTTAATGCCGGTTCGTTTATCAAAAAAAAGCTTAAATTGTGCCATGAGACCAGCCATAAAAGATCCTGAAATGGCTAAATGCATTAAGTTGGCACGAATTCGATCCAGTATAATATTGGATTCGTCGTCTTGGGTGTATTGATACGCGTGGGAGTGATGGTCGGATTCATTCGAGTGATCAGAGTCTCCAAAATCCAGTATCATATGCCCAAGGTCAAACAGATCAATAGCGGTTGTTTTATCAAACAAGGGATTATTTTGATCCGTAATAACCCCCAATTTTTTTGCATTTTCTAATAATTGATCCTGTAGTTGCTTAGGGTCTGACGACTGTCCCGAGGTGTTGGAGTCAGACGTGTGCTGTTTAACTATTGTCTGTAAGGCATAGAGTACTTCATCTTTCGCTTCATCTAAAATAGACGCATGCATGGTGTCAATTTCATCAGGTTGTCCCAGCTTTCTGGACGATTTTAACGAATTAACTACAGATATGTAGCTGGATTCTAAAACTTTAGCATTCATAGTATCGGATACGGTTTTATTATTAATCGCAGACAAAAAGCCTTGAATAACCAATTGCTTCAGGTTTTGCTTTATACTTTTTTTCATTGCATTTTGAATAATTGACTGGCTAATAGATACTAAAGAATCAATGTCAGATTCACTAGCGCCTAATGCTATCATATCGGCCTTACTAATTGTATAGGATTTTTTAGTGCTTGCGTCATGATTGGCGGCGTTTTTTTGAATAGGATTTAAGTTAAAGACACTTGCAACATAGTGCTGAGCCACGGCTTTAGCTGTTGTTTCCCCTGTTTTGAGACTGTGTTTGAGTTGTTTAATATTAGCTTGGGCTTGTTGATTAGCCATAATATCTAAATTAGCATTAATAGTGGGTGTGGGACTGGATAGTGTGCTAAGTGATTGCGTTAAACTAGCGTCGGTTTGCTTCGAAACGCTGAGCCGGTTTGTTTTTTTTCGTGTAGCTAATTGTTGATTCATTAACTGGTTTTTAATGGAGTGCTCAATTAATTGGGTTAAGCGCTGGATTTCCACTTTTAAGTAGTGATTATCCATATTTTTTTTATACATGCTTACGGAATCTTTGTGATTCGTGTATAGCAATTTTGACTGCTGGAAGACTTGGTCCAACTCATGCATGTTTTTTTGTACATGCTCAGCGTTTTTCATAGCTAATTGCTCTAATATTTTTTCACGCTGCTGTTTTTCAAGTTGTTGTTTTTCAAGTAGTTCTTGAACACGTTTTTCATCGTCATTTTCTATAGTGGATGGTTCAGTTTCATCCACTATAGAAATAGAATGGGGATTAATTGTACTCACTGAACAACCCCAAGGGTTTTCAATCCCAATAAACGTTGATTTTTTTCGGCTTCCTGACTGCTAATTCGATGGGTATGCAATTGGTGCTCGAGCTGACGATTTAAATAATGACTCCGGGTTTTTATTTTGTTGAAATAAATACCGATTCGGGCGTTCTTTTTTTCTAAAACATGACGAGGGTCAGGGTTAAAATCTGAAATCCGAACTTGAATACCTTCTGTTGTATCTGAATTGTACCAATAGATTAATTGGTTATCTGTTTGTGTTTGTTCATCAAGAAAACTTGCGTGAATACGAACGAGTTGTTCCAGTTGAATGCGGGTTATTCTTTCTGGCGTATACCAATTGTTTTGACCCAGCTTTTCCATGTGTATCGACAGCTCCTGACGAACTTTTTTTAGTGAACGCGTCAGTTTTCTTTGTTTCTTATGGTTTGAAACAATACACAACAATTCAATGTTATATTCATTCTCTTCAAATTTAGCTTTGTTTTCTTCAATAGATTTTTTAATAATATCGCGACGACGCTTATCCAAATCACTGGCATCAACGCCAGCCGCCAATAGCACAGCGAGTAGGCCGTTTAGCTTCGCTAAGCTATAGTTAGCGATTAATACATTGGGCGACTTGGACTGCATAACCATATGGTCATATTCAGACAATAACCGATCCACTTTAGAGGGGTCAAAAACTATTTGAATGGCCGGCCGCAGCGCTTTCCCAACATACTCAATAATACTGGAGAAAAAACTAGGGGCAGGGGCATCTAATTGTGTAGATTCCCATTTAAAAGCAACGCTAAATTCGACAGTATCTCGAAAATATGAACGCGGGTTGCTTTCTTTTGTGCTTTCCTGGTTTTTCTTAGAGGATTGAGTAACTGACGGAGCGGACGATTGGTTGGCCACTTGTGTAGATTGATGGGGTTCTAGCATTAGTTCCCAGCAGCAGCTTTACTAGTATTTTCAATAATTTGCGTGGTTTTTTGAAGCATGACTGATATAATCTCACTGCCTCGCTCATAAAACTCTTCTTGAAACGTAATGGCGCGTAGTGTTTCGGGGTTTCCAGGAGACACGGGCCCCAAGCCTTCGACAAATACCAACAAATCATCAGAATCATCGTTATTTAAATTTCGAACGGTTGCATCCACGACCCCCGATTGAAAACGAAGTAATTCACTAAAATATGTCTTAGCAAGATCGAGTTCGTTGCTATTATGCTTCAGTTGAGGGTTAAATTGGAGAACTGGTATAGACACTTCAGACATGTGCACACTCCCATTTGGTTATATTAATCATACTATAATATATATCGAAGCAATTCCGAGAAATCATGCATGCTATATAAACGAATTAAGACACGTACTGGTATTTTGGGCGAATGATACGTCGTCCAGATAATCCTTCTTCAATGTAATGGGTGCACCAGCCAGATACTCGAGCCATAGCAAACATACTGGTAAATATAGGCACGGGTATGCCTAAACACTGGTATACAAAGCCACTAAAAAAGTCCACATTTGGCGAGATAATTTTAGTGGTTTTTTTAACAGTTTGAAATAGCCGTGGGCCCTCACTCTCAATGGTTAAGTATAGTTGATAATCTGCTGACTTTTTGTATTCAATCGCCAATTGATCCGCTTTTTCTTTAATTAAAATAGCCCTAGGATCAGATAGTGTATACACGGCGTGTCCCAAGCCATAAATTTTACCGCTTTTGTCGTATGCTTTTTTTTCTAAAATTTCTTTGAGATAATCGCACACAGCAGATCGCTGATCCCAATCGTTTAGTGTGGCTTGAATATGATCAATCATGTCGCACACTTTTTGATTGGCCGCTCCATGCAAAGGGCCTTTAAGGCTACCAATGGCTCCAGCCAATGTGGAATACAAGTCAGATGCACTAGAAGCAATAACACGTGTGGTAAATGATGAATTATTGCCCCCACCATGCTCGGCATGAATGACTAAAGTTAAATCCAAGGTTTTTTTATCTAAATCTTGAACGGGTTTGCCTTCATGCAGCATGTATAAAAATGCTTCAGCAGTTCCCATTGTGGCTGTGGGCGTTACGTACTTGGCTGATTTCCCGTTGGCATTGGATAAATAAGCGTAAGCAACAATCATAGGGAACTTGGCGATTATACCCAAGCTTTTTTCGAGTAGATCATCCGGTTGCGATGCCAACGGGTGTTTATCCACTGTGTACAATAAGCTGACAACGGTTTGCACGGTATTCATAACACTTGTAGAGGGGTGGTTCTGAATGACTTGAATAATAGCGGGGTCGAGCTGGCGGTTTTCAGCCATCCAGGTGACCAAGTCGGCTAATTCATCGGGTTTTGGTAATCGGCCAACCAGTAATAAAAATACAGTTTGTTCAAATTGGTAATCGGGCGATAATTGCCGCACAAGTTCGTCTAGCGATAGGCCTCGATACGTCAGGACCCCATGACAAGGCTGGACGCCATGCGCTGTTTTCTCAACGCCTTTCACAGAAGAAACGCGGGTTAGGCCTGCCAATACACCAGTGCCGTCGGCATTGCGCAAGCCACGTTTAACACTTAATCGTGAAAACTCTGCGTCTGGAATGCCATACGTTTGAACGATATCGTCACTTAATTGCTTAATTATGGATTGAAGTCTAGTCATTACCGTGCCATTATACCATATAATGTCCATAACTCAATTAGTTCGACCGTCACTCGACGGACTCATTCAGTGTATTAAACCGTTGGGGGTTTTAGATAGTATTGCTTCAGTATTAGGCTGGGATGAAGAAACATGGATGCCACCGAACGGTATTCATCGACGGTCCGAACAATCCGCCGTGTTGGCCCAAATTACCCATGAGCGATGGGTTTCAGATGAATTTCGTAGGGTGCTTTCACCACACGTTGATTTGAATACAGGGGTGGTTAACCCCGATTATACACCCATAGAGTCACGCTTGGTGGCTGAAACGTATCGCCAATGGCGAAAAAAAACCGCCATACCAACGGCATTTGCGGCACGCTGGGCAACACTGACTTCAGAAGCCCAGCATTGCTGGCAAACCGCGCGCAATCAAAACGATTATGCGCAGTTTGCCCCCCATTTGGATAAAATAGTAACCGCTGTTCGTGAAAAAGTGCAGTATCTTGGGTATTCGGATCATCCGTACGATGCCTTGCTGGATTGTTTTGAGCCGGGTATGACCACGCAGCGATTAACGACTATATTTGACCCTCTTAAGCAGGGAATTCGCCAAAAGCTAGCGCAATGCTCAGGCGGTAATCGCCCGTATATTTCAGGGGTATTTGATACCAATAAGCAATGGGATCTGGGCGTTATGATTTTGAAAAAGATGGGGTTTGATTTTAATCGTGGACGTCAAGACCAGTCCGCACATCCGTTTACTACAACATTTGGGTTAAATGATGTGCGCATTACCACTCGATTTAGCGATACTGATATTTTAGAGGGGTTGTCAAGCACAATTCATGAAGGAGGGCATGCTCTATATGAGCAGGGGTTGGATCCTCAATGGGCGGATACCCCTTTGGGTTCGGCGTGCTCATTGGGTATTCATGAAAGTCAATCGCGGCTATGGGAAGTTATGGTCGGCCGTCACGCAGCATTTTGGCAGGGCATTCACCCCCATATGCAATCATTGTTTCCAAATAACGTGGGTAGCAGGGATCATTCAACGCTATATCGCTACGTGAATCATGTGTCGCCTGGCCCTATTCGAGTATCCGCCGATGAAGTTAGCTACAATATGCATATTCTTATTCGGTTTGAGCTAGAAAAACAAATGGTACAGGGGTCTATTGATGCGATGGCTTTGCGGGATTTATGGAATGAGTATTATTACAATGAACTGGGCGTCCGTGTTTGCGACGATCGAACGGGTATTTTACAAGATGTGCATTGGTCAGCGGGACTTATTGGGTACTTTCCAACCTATGCACTGGGAAACTTGTACAGTGTAATGCTATTTAATGCCGCAAAACAAGCCATTCCAAACTTAGAAACTAAAATTATGGCGCTTGACTTCTTGCCATTAACGCGTTGGCTTAATCAAACGATCCATAGGTATGGGAATGTATATGCGTCGGAAACGCTTATACAAATGGCTACAGGGGAATCGCTTAGCGCAAGCCCATTTTTAAACTATCTAAGTGATAAATACCCAATTATTGATTCACCCGGATAATATTTTTCATCATTCGGATGCCCCGTTTGGCAGAATAGGACGAAGAGAGATAAATATGCCTATAGATGCCACGCGTATCGGGGGGTAATGATTTGGGAACAGAGGCTCCTTCATAAAACCCTTGTTTAAGCAATCGTTCGTGAGGTGGAACGCTTGTAATAAATTCAGGATCCGTGTGTAGCCGTATGCCGTCAACAATTTCCAACGCATTTAGATTTGATACAGATACAATGCGCAAGGTAGCAATGGGCCCGCTATTTCCAATAATTACACCAGTGTGCGAAATATAAATATCTGAATTGGGCAATTGAATAGGCGTTAAGTCTTCGCTTAGCACGCGATGTTGGCCAGATACAGTGATGAGATAGCTTGTTTTTGGCTCTTTTTTGAATCGACCATCGCGCATTAAAAACCGATTCCCGGCTACGGATTCAACAAGAAAGTAGCCTTGGGGATTTTGAATGTACACATCATAATCGCGTTTCGATGCCACGGGCGGGCCTGGTACATGCAACGGGTATGTTTTGAGTTGGACGAGTCCATTTTCTAGCGTTGAATAAGGCTTTACCCGCTTGTATCCAGGGGTCATCTTATTTATGGAGTATAGGGTCCATACCATAACCCCTTCACCGGCCATTTTCATTGCATTTTGGTTGACCGCCAACCCTCTATCTAATACGGGTTGATTGTTGCCGGAATCGGGCACAATGGATCGGTTTCGAATGACATCCTCTTGGGTCACGATTTGGCCAAATACCGACAAACTTAGAACTAAACCCCACAGGCATTGGTTTATCATAATCTCAAGTATACCAAATTATTAACGACTCAATCTCAAAGCGCATAGCCCATGTACACCGTATAGTGCATGGATGATTTTTTTAGCGTAGCGGTTTGCGATTCAATTGGCATCCGAACGGTTGCTGAAGGGGTATAGCGCGCAACTAGGCCAATAAATACAGAAGTGGACACTCGATACAGTCCGGCGGTTTCAAGATACCCTTGCGATTGGGTAGCTGTTGAGGATAGGGTGGCTAATTGGGGGGGGGCCCCTGATTTCACTTCAGTGTCACCAGTGCTATCGCTATTAATCACTAGTTTTTGACGGCCATTATTTGCAAAATTCCCACGCAGGGAGTAGTGGGTCCACAAGGCACCTGCGCCATAATATAGGGAAACGGAGGGGGTTAAGTCAATGTAGCGGCGCAGGCCTATCCGCCATTGCGATAGTGTGACACGCACGGTTGGTAAAATAGGCATTGGGTTACCCATAGGTTCTGGGGGTTCTTGTTGGAAATTATTATTCAGGAGAAATGTTAAATCAGCCAATCGTTGATCAAACATGCGGGAATTTGTGTTTGGTATATCCCGAAATGAATACCCTATAGCCAAATTAATGGGTAGAAGTGGGAGGGCATAGTCCCCGTCAATAGTGACTAAAACAGAGTGGTTTATTGGGTGTTGAATTGATTGCCCCAACGTATCGTTATCTTCGTCTGAAAAAATGTAATGGTGATCTTGAAGTGCTTCAAGATCACTGCTGTTACCGGGTGAGTCGGTAATCACGTGCATACCATTTGGGTTGGACAACGGGATAGAACCTTGTAACCCTGCATGCTGAATGCCCACTTGAATATGCCCACGATCCGTTGAGAATTGGGCAGTTGTGGGCACCATGCATGCAACGATACTGCCAATACATAGCCATAGATATAAATTATTTGGAATAGTATATATAATATAATTAGTTAAATTAAATGAGCAATAGGTCGCCCGTCACGAGCTTTGCCTGACCGAATGATTCATGTGGTTGTCTAGTTATTGATTTGTGAGATTGTGGGTCCACTCGGATAACGTTTTAGGCAAACTAAGTGGCGCAAGCACGGGTTTGTGATCGGTATTCAAGGCTGTGCCGTGCACAATCGCTTGGTGCCAGATTGATGGTTTTGCATGCCATACTAGGGTATGCAGTTGGCTCATACGCTGAATCCATTGATCCATGCGATAGGTTGGTCGGTACAAGCAAGGCACGCCATGCGCAGCGGCTTGGCGCGCAACGGCGGCTTGACGGGTGGTAATCCAGCAGTGGCGCATATGCGGGTGGGCCCATGTGTACAAGGCCATACCGGCGGCCCATTGATCGTTAGATTCAATGTCAACGCAAACAACCCCTTCAATCCGCAACCAATTATGAATGGTATCATTGGGCGTAGGGATGGGTGTTGTACTGGGGGTTTCCAGTAGGGAGGCCACAGCTGAGGCCACACGCTGGTGGGTGAGTGGCTCAATACAGTGAGGCTGTTGGCAAGGGGCTCGATACGGGACACAACGATACGGGCAATGACCGGTGTCTTTAATCAGGCGATGGTGGGTATTAAATGGCCCCCAACGAAACCCTCGAATGTATTTAATGGGCGAGATGCAAACCACTTTTCGACCGAACAATGCGGCCAAATGCACGGGGCCAGTATCGGGCCCAATGACGAGATCGGCATGATGAATCAACGCCGCTAAGTCGATTAAATTGGTTTTCCCACATACGTTAATGGCCAAAGGGTTGGCTTGTTGGGCAATGGCTGTTGTTAAGTTTGACTCGGTTGGAGTTCCGGTTAAAATGACTTGATGTGACTGGTTTAATAGTGGGATTAACGCCGCATATTGTTCGGGGGGCCATCCGCGATTTTTGTCCCCAAACCCGGGGTGGATGACGCACCATGGTCGGTTAATGGGGAGTGTGTACGCTTCGGCCAAACTGTCCCGAGATTGGGGTAGATCAAAATGCTTGAGTGTGTAGTCAATTTTCGACGTAAATGAACGAAGCAGCTGGCACTGAATTTGGGCCTCATGACTTAAAAACAACGGGTGTTTCAGGGTGGTTTTTTGGGTCAAGAGGGAGGTCAATATGAGGGTGTGTCCCATACCCACGCGATGGGGGCATCGCGCTAGCCATGCCGCCCACACATAGCTGGGGTCTAAATGAGCAAAAAATATGTGGCTAAATGCGTGGTGCTTAAACAATCGGTAAGCTGCAATAAAACCAGACAGCCCGCGTACATTTGGTGCGTCTAAAACGGTGTCAATAGCACTGTGATAGCGAAGCAATGGCCCAATGCTGGGCTGTGCAATTACAGTGAGAGTGGCATCGGGCCAGAGGGCTTTAATATTGGCAATCAGCGGGCAGCTTAATACAGCATCTCCGAGGGCATCGTTTCGAATGACGCAAATTCGCTGGGTCATGCCCGAGCATCCCGATAGTTTTTCAGAACATCTTGGGGGGTTTTAGGGAGAGGGTATCTGAAGATTATAGGTTGAACAATTTTTTTCACAATTCCCATATACCATTGCAAAAGCTTCCCGATCACCCGGGGTACGTTGCCATGAAGGATAGAAATGTTATGCGTCACCAATTGACGAAATAGCGCCGGCCAGTTTGATGCCGCGGTAAAGACGGGGAACCCCACTGCGTCATACGCGGTATAGTGGGAGGGGTCTCCTGGAAACGGAAAGTATAAAATACGCAAGGTTGCATACCCATGCTGGTCGCGAATGTCGGTATCGGCTACACCGGGCAATGCCTGCAAGCGTTGATAGGCATTGTACAAATACTCGCCCGTTAGGTAATTTAAATAATGGGGGTAATCACTGGGCGTTAGCCGTAATTTTGAATAGTCCGTATCCTGGCGGATAATAACTTGTCGATTCGATAATGAGCCAAATGTTCCAGGTGGGTTAATTTTTAAGGGTGAAAAGAAGACCGTTGGTTTGTTGTAGTATGATGCCAAATGTGTGGGGCCAGTGTCGGGGCCAATATACGTATCACAGTAGGCAATCCACGCCATTAACGTCTCCAATGATGTCTGATTAATAGCATTAATAATATTGGGGCCTTTTGTGGCTAAAAAAGGGGATTCTGGGTCATGCCCCAACAAAACAATTTTAGCATTGGGCGCTTGGCGGTTCATGTAATGAATAAAGGCCTCAATGGTTGATGGTGGGAACGGAATATTGCTGCCTCCAGTTTGGGTAAATAATGCAACTTTTTGAGTGGCTGTTGGCCATGGGTTGTTTTTTGGAATGGGAAGAACGGCGGGTTTGCACACGGGGGGCAGTCCCAGCGGGATTAATAATTTTGTATTGTGCTCGATCATGTGGGTGATTAAGTTATCCCACCGGGTGGGGACGGGATGGGTCAGGTATGAGTTTGTCCACCAAGTGTGGTTAGAATGTCCAATACGCATGGGGATCTTGGCGGCTTTACCCAGTGCGAGTAAATGGGGGTGGTTCCATAAACAAAGGTAAATATCATAGCCTTCGTTTCGAATGGTCTGGGTTAATGATGCGCGGTTGGTTGGGGTATAGACATGGTGTGTATGAATGTCAGGGTGGTGGGCAACCAGAGCTTCTCCTGCGGGCGATACCAAATAGTCAATTTGAATTGGATAGGGCAACGCCTTCAGTTGGTCAATAATTGGCAATGAAAATAGAACATCGCCCAGGCGGTCAGCACGTTGAATTAGTAGTTTGATCATAGTGTATTATTGCTAGATTTTCTAAAAAATGCTATAAAAATATATGCAATTGGCATTATGGTGAGCGTAGCTCAGTTGGTAGAGCCCCGGATTGTGGTTCCGGTTGTCGTGGGTTCGAGCCCCATCGTTCACCCCATTGCATCGTATCGTTGCTTGGTACCCATGAGCATAGAGTTAAACGAAGAATAAGAAGAGAAGGATTAGTTTGTTTTTGCAAGTACGGTTAAGCCACCTTGGACTTTATCTTTTTTAGATACAAGAACGGTTGTCGTGTCGGCTGGGATATACAAGTCGGTTCGTGAGCTAAACTTAATCATACCAAAGCGATCCCCTTGATTAACGGCTTGATTGGGCGTCAGTCGACAAACAATACGCCGGGCCAATAATCCGGCAATTTGCACAACACGAATTTGGCCATGAGCGGTGTCTATATCAATTTCCATGCGCTCATTTTTTTCATGAATGCTTGGGTCAAAGGCCGCCTTAAACAACCCGGGCTTGTGCTGGGTGGCAATAACGGTTCCGGCGCAAGGAATTCGGTTGATATGTACATTAAATACGGATAAAAAGATAACAATGTGATGATACGGTTTTCCGTTATAGTCAATTTGATTAACAGATTGAATGGTGCCGTCAGCGGGTGAAAGAAAATGGTTGGGGTTGGGGGTGATGGTACGATTGGGATCACGGAAAAACCAGACAATCAGGGCCGTAAGCATCCAAAATGGCAAGCTAATGAGTGGAAAGGTATAGTCTAAAATACTGCTAAGTATAAACGCAGCAAGAATAAAGGGGTATCCGTCTTTTGCAATTCCCATAATTAATGATAGGGTATCACATTTTCAAATTGTTCGCATGTCCAATCGGATAATTCTTGGCGAAATAGTCGGCCATATGATTTAGAAGTTACCCGAGAATCCAGAACAATTAGGCTACCCGAATCCTGGGTAGTTCGAATAAGACGCCCGATGCCTTGGCGAAATTTTAAAATTGATTTTGGGAGTAAGAAATCCATAAATCCGTTCCCATTTTCAGATTCAATACGAGCTAATTTTGCTTCAATTAGGGGCTGATTGGGGGGTGCAAATGGTAGTTTTTGAATAATAACCGTCTCCAATTGAAGACCGGGTAAGTCTACGCCTTCCCAAAAGCTATCCAAGCCGAACAGTATTTGAGGGCTATCGATGCTTAGAAAGCGTTTAAGAACCGCATCATGAGTGCCATGAATGCGTTGGGCTAAAATAGGTTGCCGGATGCTTTTTTTACAGTGGGCATGCATGTGTTTTAGTGTGGCAAAGGCGGTAAAAAGGACCAGCGTTTTTTTCGTGGTCTGGTCTAAGTAATGAGCCAATTGGTTTATGGTAACATCCTGGGTGGATATATAAGCAGTCGCTTGAGTCGCGTAATCAAATAAGGGGGGCAATTTAACCGTATGGGTTGTGGTTGGGCATAGGCCTAATGTTGTTAAAAAATAATGAAAGGAATGCCCAATGCATAGGGTTGCAGATGTGAAGATTAGTGGGGGTGCCTTTTTAAGAAAAGGCTGAATAACCGGGGCGCAATCAACCGGTGCGCTGTGCCAGGTGGCTCCGCCGCGTTTGTGAACACTAAGCCAATGGGCATAGTTGGGTCTATCGGATAACAATTGGGATAAACTGTCTAGGGATTGATCCAATCGCAATTGGCCATCAGTATCATTAACCGTTAGGCCATTAATTTCGTGGTGCAAGGCGTGGAGCAGGGGCATAATATGATTATCGTCTAGCCATGCATGGGAGATAGGCAACTCAGTGGTTATGCCGTGCCCCTGGGTAATGGCATCGCTAATGCGGTCATGAATATCATGAACAATTGGAGCCAATACGGAATAATGAGTCAAGGGTCGAAAGGCGAGTGTACATTCAAAGCAGGTTTGTATAACACTGTCTAGATCATGGGCTTCGTCAAAGACAATTCCCGCTGATTTGGGCAACAAGTGGGTGTTGGCTTGGTAATCGGCAAATAACAAAGCGTGGTTGGTAATCACTAAATCCGTCTGTTTGGCTTTTTTTCTTAGTGTATGGACAAAGCAATGGGGGACTGGATTTGGCGTTTTGGCGCGATAATAAACAGTGTCATTAAATGCAGAAAAAATGGTCGTGTGCAATTCAGATAAATCACCGGTTTTTGTGTTCAGTATCCAATAGAAAAGACCAATAAATTCAACCGTTCGACCGGTTTGAGAATGACTCAAATACCGATGAAGTAACGCATCAAACTCGGTGACATCGATATAATTTTTCTTGCCTTTTATCACCATGTATGAAAATGATGGCAAGGGAATGTCATGCAATGTGTGCAGGGTTTCAACGAGTTGGTTTTGTAGGAGTTTGGTTTTAGTTGATAAAATAATAGGCGCTTGTTGACGTACCGCAGTTAGCACAGCCGGTATAATATAGGCCAATGATTTTCCGGTTCCAGTGGGCGATTCAATAACAATATTAGTGGTGTTTTCAAACGCGGTGTAGCAGTGCTGGGCCATATCGGCTTGCACGTGCCGATACGAATAATGGGGGAGTTGATTCAACGTGTCGGAAAATAAGTGGTCAACATCGTAGATGGGCTGGGTATGGCCATGGTTGGTTTTTTGATCGCAAAATCCATTTATATAATGTACGTAAGGAAGAATTTCTGTATGGTTGTAGTTGCAATAATACTCATAGACCCAATCATGCAAGGGTTGCTTCTCGGAGCCATTGAATAGACTAAGCATAGTTTTGAGTAAAACTTTGGGGCACTGAGTCAGTTGGTCACAACAATATTTAAATAAGTGCCATGTCGCTGTTGCATCGTCGGTTGCACGGTGGCTGGCCGCTACCGGAAACCCCAGTGTCGTCGCAATGTTGGATAGTTGATAGCTGGTAGTATTTGGCAGCAGCATTTTGCATAAATCTTGTGTGTCAATGCAGGGATTGGTTAGTCGGGGGCGCTGCAATCGATCAAGGCTGATATTAATCAGATCAATGTCAAAGGCAACGTTGTGACCGATAATGCAGTGATCACCAATTGCTTCATAAATTGAGTCCGCAACGGATGCAAATGGCGGGGCTTCAGCAACAATGTGGTTTTTAATGCCGGTGAGTTGCTCAACAAACGGGGGGATAGAGTGCGTGGGTTTTACTAAACTAGTGGTGGTGCTGTGTATATGCTCAGACGATGCAATAAGTATTGAAAACTCGATGATTTCGTTTTCATTATTTGCCCGACTGGTTCCTTCAGTGTCAATAAATGCGTAGCGTGTTTCTGACATCGTTAACGTATTGTAGCCTAGTCCATCAAGGGTGACCAATAGTACGATGAGTTATTCTGATACAGAAGTACGCTTGCTTTGAGTGCTGGGTTATTGGTATAGTTTGTCTTGTTGCATTTGTATTGGTTTTAAAGTTTAAGAAAAAGGAGTTCAGTATGGTTGAAGTTGAATTTTACAATGTGAAAAAGCGAAAGAAAGTCAAAATTAGTAATTACACAAAAGTGAAATACCCACGAAAAACAGACAATGGTGTACAGTTTCGGTACGCATTTCGGGGTGAAGATGAAGGAACAAATTTAACTAAGTTTTGTTCTGAAAAAGACTGGAGCGCATCTAACGCACCTGAAACTGAAGCTTAACGCTCACGTTTAGTATAAGTTTTAAATGTAAAAGACCTCGTAAATCGAGGTCTTTTTGTATCTATATCTTTTTTATACCTTTTTGTATCTATAGGCCGAATCGAATAGGCCGAATCGAAGGGAGCTTCTTAATAAAACGCAGAGAGTATTACAGTTGAGTGGGATTGGGGGCGTCGCCATACAGGGCTTTTGGATCAAATACCTTTTCAGTTTCTAGAAATGTTAAGTTAGCCGTCTGGGTGTCAGGCCGGGGCGTTATTTCTCGGTAAAAGCAGGATCGGTAGCCCACATGGCAGCTGGCTGATCCGGTAACATCAACCAATAACCATAAGCAATCTTGATCATCGTCAATGCGAATTGATCGGACAGTTTGAATCAGACCACTGGTTTTTCCTTTGTGCCAAATTGTTTTTCGGCTTCTTGAGTAATAAACGGCTTCTCCGATTGCCAATGTTTTTTGCAAAGCCTCGGCGTTCATGTATCCATGCATGAGGACTTCGCCGGATGTGGCATCCGTGGTAATCACCGGTATTAGTCCATTGGAATCAAATTTGGGGGCCAAGTCATGGGACTCCTCAACCTGTTCAATGCTTATTCGTTGTTTAAATTCATAGACTATCATTATGCCTCCTAAAAGTTTTTCGATATATTAGTATCCCCGGTTCTCAAGGGTGCTGTCAACTGTACAGTATTTATACAAATTTGAATCCCCATTGTTTATTTTTTAAACGGTTCCCTTGGGTTCTTGTTGATCGTGGAGCCGATAGCTGCGTGTGATTAGCGCACGCAGGGCTTGGCACAGTTTTTGCACCTTTGCATTGATAAGTGTATAGCAACAATAAACTTGCATGTCGCATGATTTTGAATTCGTTGGTATACTAGTTGTTATTGGTGTTTTATCGGTTTTGCTAGTTATAGCGAATTTGTTTCATAGTAGAAGGAGTAACATACATGTCAAAGCGTACGTTTAAGCCATTATCCAATCGGGTAATTGTTAAACCAAAAGAAGAAGAAAAAATCACAGCATCGGGTATTGTATTGCCAGGTTCATCCAATGAAAAGCCAACACTCGGTGAAGTTGTTGCCGTTGGACCCGGTAAAGCCAATGATGCGGGTGACGTGATTAAGTTGTCGGTTAATGTCGGCGATGTTGTCTTGCATTCAAAGTATGGTGGCACAGAAGTAGAAGTGGATGGCGAAACATTGGTTATCTTGTCCGAAGATGATGTGTTAGCGGTTCAACAGTCGTAAAGTTTTAGTGTTATATTAAGGGAGTGAATTTAGATGTCAGCAAAACAGTTTAAGTCAGATCAAGAAGCCTGGGTAGCATTGGCCGCAGGGATTGAAAAAGTTGCCCAAGCCGTGGGTTCTACGTTAGGTCCTAATGGAAACAACGTAGTTTTAGAAAAGAAATGGGGATCACCGGTCATAACCAACGACGGGGTTACAATTGCCAAAGAAGTTGAGTTGGAAGACCCATTCGAGAATATGGGCGCCCAGCTAATTAAAGAAATTGCATCCAAAACAAATGATGGAGCGGGTGATGGGACAACCACAGCCACTGTATTAGGGCGCGCCATTTTCAAGCAAGGGTTAAAAGCCATTGTTGCTGGTCACAACCCAGTAAAGATTAAGCAAGGCATTTCAGCCGCTGTTTCCGATTCGGTTGAAGAAATTAAGACGCGAAGTCAAGCGGTTAAAACTAAAGAAGCTAAACAACAAGTCGCTACAATTTCAGGCAATAATGATGAAGAAATTGGTCAGTTAATTGCAGATGCTATGGAAAAAGTCGGCAATGATGGTGTTATTACAGTTGAAGAATCCAAAGGGATGAAGACAGAGCTAGAAGTTGTTGAAGGGATGCAATTTGACAAAGGGTACGTGTCGCCATACATGGTTACAGATAAAGAGCGCATGATCGCTGAATTTGATAACCCGTATATTTTAGTGACCGATAAAAAGATTTCTTCAATCAAAGATATTTTGCCAGTTTTAGAAAAAGTCGCTCAAGTATCTAAGCCGTTGGTTATCATTGCCGATGATGTGGATGGCGAGGCATTATCAACATTGGTTGTAAACAAGCTGCGTGGTGCCTTAAGTGTTCTAGCCGTAAAAGCACCGGGATTTGGTGACCGACGAAAAGAAATGCTGAAAGATATTGCCGCATTAGTAGGCGCGCAAGCAATTCTGGAAGAGTTGGGCCAGACTTTAGAAGATGTGACAATAGAGGACTTGGGTTCAGCCGATAAGGTCAAAGCAGACAAAGAGAATACAACAATTGTTCAAGGAAAAGGTCAAAAGTCAGAGATTGAAGATCGTGTGGCTCAAATTCGTTATGAAATAGAAAACACCGATTCATCGTACGACAAGGAAAAACTACAAGAACGATTGGCGCGTCTATCGGGTGGCGTGGCTGTATTGCGCATTGGTGCTGCAACAGAAACAGAGCAAAAAGAGAAAAAGTTTCGTGTTGAAGATGCATTGGCAGCTACGAAAGCGGCCGTTGAAGACGGCATCGTTATTGGTGGCGGTATGATTTTGTTGTTGGTCCAAAAAGCGTTAAATAAACAATTGGAGACACAAGAGCATGATGATGTTCGTGTTGGATACAAAATTGTTGCGGATGCGTTGAATGATCCATTGTCAATTATTGCAACCAATTCAGGACAAGAACCAGCCGTTATTTTAGCAGAGGCTAAAAATCAGACGGATGAGAACGTGGGATACAATGCTCGGAAAGGACAGTTTGAAAACTTGTTTGATGCAGGTGTTGTAGACCCCGCTAAGGTGACAATTTTAGCCTTGCAAAATGCTGGCTCAATTGTGGGTTTGATTCTAACCACCTCGGTATTAATGGCAGATAAACCAGAGGAAAAGAATGAAGGAGCTCCAGCCGGACATCCAGAAATGCCATATTAAACAATAAAGTTGGATTTTAAATCCAGTTTTTCTGGCCATTTCTCGCACGGTATAGCGCGGGGAGTGGCCAGTTTTGTTTCTAGACAGTCCTATGGCTTTTTGGTACAATTTCACTAATATATTTTAAAAATATAATTTTAAACAAAATAATTTTAAACAGTAGGAACAAAAAATGACAATGGACTATAAAAACTGCATGGTAGCTGAATATATATGGTTAGATGGTACAGAGCCAATGAAGCTGGTTCGATCAAAAACACGTGTTATTGAGGACAAGCCAGTGACAACCATTGATCAGTTCCCAGAATGGGGGTTTGATGGTTCCTCTACGAACCAAGCGACCGGTGACAACTCGGATTGTATTTTGAAGCCGGTTCGGTTTGTTCATGACCCAATTCGGGGCGAAGGCAATTATTTGGTGTTGTGTGAGGTGTATGATCGGTCAGGCAATCCGCACAAAACCAATACGCGTGCTGTCTTGCGAGATATTTTAGATCAAGGTGCGAATCAACACGATGCTTGGTTTGGGTTTGAGCAGGAGTATACGGTGTTGGATGAATCGGGACACCCGTATGGTTGGCCTGAATCCGGTTACCCAGGTCCCCAAGGGCCATACTACTGTGGTGTTGGTGGCACGCGAGTATCGGCACGCGATTTATCGGAAGATCATTTAGAAGCCTGTCTTGATGCGGGGTTACTAATTTATGGGACCAATGCGGAGGTCATGCTGGGGCAATGGGAGTTTCAGATTGGGTATCGCGGATTTGATGAACCAGTAGACCCATTGTTAGTCACGGATCACATGTGGTTGGCAACATGGTTGATGGATCGGCTCAGCGAAGCCTATGATGTGCGTGTTTCATACGATAATAAACCCATTCAAGGGGACTGGAATGGCGCGGGGTGTCACACTAATTTTTCAACAAAAACTATGCGGGATGTCCAGTTAGGCAAGGTAGAAATTGATCGTGTAATTCAGGCGCTTGAAGCCAATCATGCCGAGCATATTAAAGTGTATGGTGCGAATCTAGACCAGCGGTTAACAGGGTTGCACGAGACTTGTGATATTAACACGTTTAAAGTTGGTGAATCAGACCGAGGGGCGTCTATTCGAGTTCCCATGGCAACTTCAGACAAAGGCTATGGGTATTTAGAAGATCGTCGGCCGGGTGCCAATGTGGATCCGTATTTAGTTGCTGCGCGATTATTGGCAACCATTTGCGGCTATAGCTTTTCAAATCAGTGAGCGCTGTTCGTCTCATATTTGACGACGGCACAGTGTTTCACGGGGTTTCCTTTTCTAAAGGGCCTGAGGGTGTTGCTGAATTGGTGTTTAACACCGCAATGCAAGGGTATCAAGAAGTTTTAACAGACCCGTCATATGCTGGGCAAGGGGTGGTTATGACATATCCTATAATTGGTAATTATGGGATTAACGAGGTCGATGGCGAGTCTCGGTCTATTTACTTAAGTGCCTTGATTGTCCGAGATTATACGGCTCGGTATTCACATTACCAAGCGACGCAATCGCTGGGTGACTACTTAGCGGCGGCTAATGTATGGGGAATCACAGAAGTAGATACCCGTGCACTAACGCGATACATTCGTGCCTCCGGCGCTAAGCCGGCGGTTATTACCGCTTCAACAGACTCTGTTGAAGCGGTATTGCGTCGATTGCCGCTAGTATCCAGTGTTGAGGGGCAAAATTTAGCCAGTCGAGTTACGTGCTCAGAACCGTATAGCTGGAATGTTCCCGATACCGTTCAATATCGCGTGGCTATTGTTGATTGTGGTATAAAGGCATCGACACTTAATTATTTAACACAGCATGGTTGTCAGTGTGATATTTATCCAGTAACCGTAGCCGTAGAGACAGTATTAAGTCGTAAATATAACGGCGTTATGATTTCAAATGGCCCCGGTGATCCAGAGCCCGTAACGGCGGTTATTCAACTTATTCAAGGGCTACAGGGAAAATTACCCATTTACGGAATTTGCTTGGGTCATCAGTTAATAGCATTGGCGCATGGTATTAAAACGTACAAATTAACATTTGGCCATCATGGATCCAACCATCCAGTTTGGAATGTTGAAAAAAACAAAATAGAAATTACAGCTCAAAATCACGGGTTTTCCGTTGACCCAGCGGGCATTGCTGCCGCTGGGTTTTCCGTCACGCATACCAACTTAAATGATCAAACTGTAGCGGGAATTCGCAATCAAGATGGGTCTATTCGATCGGTTCAGTTTCACCCGGAGGCTGGTCCTGGTCCGCACGATAGCGTTGGGTTTTTTGACCAGTTTATTCAGTCAATGCAAGTGGCAGTGGTGAATTAAAAATGCCAAAACGAACAGACATTAACAGTATTTTAGTAATCGGAGCGGGCCCCATTGTCATTGGTCAGGCGTGTGAGTTTGATTATTCGGGGACACAGGCCTGTAAAGCACTGAAAGAAGAGGGGTATCGAGTTATTTTGGTTAATTCCAATCCAGCGACCATTATGACTGACCCGATTATGGCGGATCAGACCTACATTGAACCGCTAACCGTATCGGTTGTAGAAAAAATCATTCAAAAAGAGAATCCGTGCGCTATTTTGCCAACGGTAGGCGGCCAAACAGCCTTGAATTTAGCCTTGGCCTTGCATCAAGCGGGGATTCTGGCCCAATATAATGTGGAGTTAATCGGTGCTGATCCAATGGCTATTCACAAAGCCGAGGATCGGGGAGAATTTAAAGCTGCCATGGCACGCATTGGCTTGGATTCGGCACGGTCTAGCGTGGCCTATACTCGCGAGACTGCCTTAGAGCACGCGGCGGTTTTGGGATATCCCGTGGTTGTCCGCCCGGCATTTACGTTGGGTGGAACGGGTGGTGGAATCGCTGCCAATCCGGATGAGCTCTGTTCGATTGTAGACAGTGGGCTGCGCAACAGCATTATGACAGAGGTTTTGATTGAAGAATCGATCGTGGGGTGGAAAGAATTTGAATTAGAAGTTATGAGGGATCACAGGGATAATGTGGTTATTGTATGCTCAATTGAGAATATGGACCCCATGGGCGTGCATACGGGGGATTCTATTACAGTGGCGCCGGCACAAACATTAACCGACAAAGAATACCAGCGTTTGCGCAATGCATCCATTGAGATCATGAGGGAAATTGGTGTTAACACGGGTGGGGCGAATGTTCAGTTTGCTTTAAACCCAGAGGATGGTCGTTTAATTGTCATTGAAATGAACCCAAGGGTATCGCGCAGTTCAGCGTTGGCGTCTAAAGCTACGGGGTTTCCTATTGCGAAATTGGCCGCAAAATTGTCAGTGGGCTATACGCTGGATGAGTTAAGCAATGATATTACGCAAACAACACCCGCCTGCTTTGAACCAGCCTTGGACTACTGTGTGATTAAATTGCCGCGATTTGACACCCAAAAATTTAGCAAAGATGAGTTAGTGAGTCTGGGTACCAGTATGAAGTCCGTGGGAGAGGCCATGGCGATTGGGCGGACATTTAAAGAAGCCTTACAAAAAGGCTTGCGGTCTCTAGAGTTGGGTCGCTTTGGGTTTGGATTTGACCAGGAAACGCCAGGGGTAGACGCAGAAACATTAGCCCGCCGCCTGATAGTTCCGCATGCCCATCGATTGCTAGATATATACACCGCATTAGCACAAGGATGGTCTGTTGAAAAAATCCATAAATTGACATATATTGACCGGTGGTTTTTGTGGCAACTAGACGATATTATTCAAGCCGCTCAGCACATTGATGTTACATCAAAGTTGGGGCTACGATCGGCTAAGCGATACGGATTTTCTGATGTTCAGCTGGCCCACATTTCTGGAGAATCGGTGACTACCATTCGGGACCGCCGATATGCACTTGGGGTAATTCCAACGTATAGTCTAGTGGATACATGCGCGGCTGAATTTGAGGCAAAAACTCCATACTACTACTCAACGTATGAAACCTACGATGAACGTCAAGAGAATGCCAAAGAATCGATTATGATTCTGGGTAGTGGCCCCAATCGAATTGGTCAGGGCATTGAATTTGATTATTGTTGTGTGCATGCGTCATTTGCCATTCGAGAAGCCGGGTATACCAGCATTATGGTGAATTCGAATCCAGAGACGGTATCCACCGACTTCGATTGTTCAGATAGACTGTTTTTTGAGCCCGTTACAGTTGAGGATGTCTTGGCTATTTATAGAGCTGAAAAGCCAAAAGGGGTCATTGTTCAGCTGGGAGGGCAAACGCCCCTAAACTTAGTTTCGGAGCTATCGGCCGCGGGCGTTCCTATTTTAGGGACTTCACCCGATAGTATTGATTGGTGTGAGGACCGGGAGCGAACGAAACAGTTGTTGGATCAATGTGGACTTAAACAACCCAATAGCGCAATGGCGGCTACAGTGGAGGGGGCTATAGCGGCGGCTGAATCTGTCCAGTACCCAGTACTGGTTCGACCGTCTTATGTTATTGGTGGAACGGCAATGCGCGTGATTCAAACCGAAGAAGATTTAACGCACTATATGCATGAATACATGGCGGGTCCTATGCAGAAAAACCCGGTGCTAATTGACCAGTATTTGGAACGCTCAATTGAGGCTGATGTTGACTGTATTGGGGATGGAACCGATGCAATTGTTATTGGTATTTTGCAACATGTTGAGCCCGCTGGCGTTCACTCGGGAGACTCGACTTGTGTATTCCCCCCATTCTCAATTGCCGAATCTATGCAAAAATCGATGCGAGCCGCCGCTGTTTCATTGGCTAAGGCGTTGGGTGTTGTCGGGCTAATGAATGTTCAATTTGCTATTAAAAATGATGCCTTATATGTATTAGAAGTGAATCCGCGCGCGTCCCGTACGGTCCCATTTATTGCCAAAGCATCCGGTGTTCCGTGGGTGAAGTATGCGACGCGCGTCATGGTGGGAGAAACCCTTCAATCAATGGGGATTGCTGAAGTTATACCCAGTTACTACACCGTGAAAGAAGCGGTATTTCCATTTAATAAGTTTTCAGATACCGATACATTACTAAGTCCAGAAATGAAATCAACCGGTGAGGTTATGGGAATTGATAAAACTGTATCCCAAGCATTTTTAAAAGCACAAGTAGCTACCCGTCAAAATACATTATCATTGGAAAACCCAACACCAAAAGCCGTTTTCGTGACAGTGAATGATCGGGATAAGCCATTTGCCTTGG
Organism: bacterium UBP8_UBA6595; assembly: GCA_002433595.1. GTDB lineage: Bacteria > Margulisbacteria > Marinamargulisbacteria > UBA6595 > UBA6595 > UBA6595. Next base: position 57,280 of record DJIL01000012.1, read on the forward strand.
CCTATGTGAATCAGTTAGTACAGCTGGGTGTAACGATATATGCTACTCAGGGCACGCATGATTTTTTAAACAACCATGGTATTGTCAGTGAACGGGTATATAAAATTGCGGATCAAGCAGATACATCATCGCTAACATTGGTGGAGCAGGAGAAAATTGACTGGGTTGTGAATACAGGGGCTCACCATAATGTCGATGATGAGCGTATTTTACGTCGTGCAGTTCTAGAATATCAAATTCCGTTTATATCAACAATTGAGGGATTTGGCATGTTGGTTCAAGCTGTTGTAGATGCTCAGTCAGCGTTTGATGTGCAATCAATACAGTCGTATTACGCTCAAAATTGAGGGGCTGAGCTGAATTTTTCAGCAGCTCAGCCGATATGGTTCCCCTATAGAAACTGGGTTGTCAGCAGTTTCTACACCATATAACTGCATTAATACCTCCATATAAATAGTTTTAAACATGATATGATAAATACTATGATAGTAGTCCACCCGTTTTATGTGGTTTGATTCGCCGGATAATCCGGCTAATGGGCTGCCCTTGGTGGCGTTGGGGTGGGATTTAACCACTAGCTTTCGGCCGGGCACCGCGATGGCGCCGGCCTATATGCAGGCGGTATCGCATCAAGTGGATGTGCAACATCCATGGTTTGGACGTGCGGTCGTGGATCGGGGCATTCAATCGGTACCCACACCCGAGTTGCTGACCCAGTATCAAGCCCTGTATGCATCAGTTGCGCGCACGTACCGATCCGAATGGGATGCCACGGGAGTGGTGTCGGCGTCTGTTAACGATTTAAATGCGGCAGGAGCTTCTGTGCATGAAGCAATTGCAAAGACTGTTTCTCAGCACTACACGACGTGCATAGGGGTTGTGGGCGGTGAACATAGTATTACATCCGGCGTTGTAGCGGGTATTGCACAGCATCGGGCGCAGTTTGGAATTTTACAATTGGACGCGCATATGGATTGTCGTCATAATTATCAGGGATTGAGGTATTCGCATGCTAGTGTGATGCGTCGGTGTTCCGCAATGCCTGAAGTAAACGCTGTTGTGCAAGTGGGCATTCGGGATTATTGTTTGGAAGAAGTTGAATTTGCGCAAGGCCAAGGATTTTATACGTGGTTTGACTGGGATATGCAAGCGGCAGTGTTTGAGGGGCATTCATGGCATGATTTATGTCAGCGCATTATTGAACCCTTGCCAGAATTGGTTTACATTACTGTGGATGTGGATGGTCTAGATCCTAGCGTTGTTCCGGGTACGGGCACGCCGGTTCCGGGTGGTTTGACCTATCATCAAGCGACGTATTTGATTCAGCAAGTGGTGGCGTCGGGACGAAATGTGGTTGGGTTTGATTGTGTTGAAGTTGCTGGAGAGCCAAACAGTACGGGTATTATTAACGCTACACAATTGTTGTATTTTTTATGTGGGGCTGCATGTCGAAACTAAGTGCCTTTCGAAAGTTAGCCATTCACACTTGGTCCTCCCCCAATCAACCCGCTATTTATGCACGTTTAGATCTGGATTATACAGCCGTTCGGGAATATTTAGCGCGTAGAAATGCCCAGGGCATTACCGTGAACCATGTTATTACATGGGCCTTGGGGCGTGTGATGCACCGCTATCCCAATCTGAACCGTCGATTGCATTGTGGGCGTTTGGTTCAGCGAGACCAAGTGGATACATTTTTAACGACGCATTTATCAATGGCCTATGGGTATGAGTTATCGGGAGTAAGCATTCGAAATATTGCGGATATGACGCTGACAGAGTTGTCGCAAACCGTGCAACAGGCCGTTACCGACTTGAAGTATAATGCCAATACCCCCATGCGCCAAACGTATCGGCGACTTCGGTGGGTGCCATCGTTAATTATGCGACCCGTTATTCGGGTGCTTGATTTTGTTGCCAATACGCTACGCATGCGAGTACCGGGGTATCCGGTGGATCCGTTTGGGTCATTTATTCTAACGTCATTGGGTTCTTTGGGATTATCCGATGCCTATATTCCCTTATATCCTACGGCCCGTAACGCGTGCACCATTGCGGTTGGCAAACCGAAGCGCCAAACCAATGGCCAGTTCACAGTGGTGATTAATGCCACCTTGGATCATCGGTATGTGGATGGGGCTGATCTAGCCCGGCCGGTTGCGTTTTTAAAGCAAATCATGGCGAATCCAGAGGCGTTTTTTCAAGTGGAGGCGACGTAGTTACATGCTGGACACACAAGCGTATTCCTTGTTTCGGTTGCGCAAGCGGGATCGCATAGTGGGCTATATGCGCTATGTATCGCCCACCATGCACTATTATTCGACGGATTTATTGTGGTGGGCGGGGGAGGCCATTGCGTATGAACACAAAGATGCGTATAGCACGGTTAAAGACAAAAATAGTCAGTATATTTTTGAGTGGGATTTAATTAAAATGACCCATAAAACCAGTGGTGATGGCATGGATGCGCTGGTGGTTCATAGTCCGTTTACCAGTGATTGTGTGGCGGTTCAGTGCGAGTCATTTCAAGAGATTGCCCAATGCGATTGGGGCCAGTATCGCATTCAACGCCATAGCTATTTATTCGTGAACCCCGAATTAATGACCGCATTTAAATACAACGGCTACATTCCATTTGATATTGTTTAGCGTGTGTGTTATAATATTTTATGTTTTAATATTAAATAGAGAGAGGGAAAAAATAATGAGTGTAGATAATAATAGGTCTTTAGGTTTTAAACCAGTCACGAAAGGCTTTATTCAAAGTCAAAAAGATAAGAGTAGAGGTGAAAAAACTAATGATGGTAGCAGCGGCTGCGGAACTAGCGGCGGCAACGGAACTAGCGGCGGCAACGTAAGTTGGATTAGCAGCGGCGGCAGCGGCTGCGGAACTA
>DJIL01000012.1:60542-79879 GCA_002433595.1 bacterium UBP8_UBA6595
GGCGGCAGCGGCTGCGGAACTAGCGGCGGCGGCGGAACTAGCTTTTAGATAAACAAAGAGGGGAAGTCGTTGGCATTAACTATAAATAAAAATACTGAAGCACCTTCGGTGTACAAAGCTTTATCTACTTTATCTAAGTATATACAAAATGCACTTGGTATAAAAGAATACATTATTGAAATCATTAATAATTTGCCAGATCAGTCAGAGCCGTCTACTAAGTATGTATTGGAAATATCTACTTTTATTATTTCAGATATTAATTCAGACAAATCAACAAAGTTATTAAATGAAATTAGTGATGCATGCCAACAAAGAAATTGTGAGTGTATAATCAGATATCATAGTCCTGTTCTGGGTACACCGGCTTATATTGCGACTCGAATTAGTGAGCCTAGTTACAGAACAATATCTTGTAAATCAAATTTTTCGCATATAACCTTTAAACCTATGAACAATATAGTTAGGTCGGATCATGGTAAAACAGTTGAATTATACAAACAAACAGATGGTGGAAAAGAGTTAATGAGGACGATTGTGACAAGCTTCAATCTGTTTCTGACTCACAATAATAATCAGATGAACAGTTTTATTAGTATAGATCATTGTTCGGCTATAGATCATTGTTCGGAAAAGACTTCTAAGCCTACGATTATTACAACACCATACAATCCTTTACGCGGGCTTTGGTTTTGTAGAAGCCCTGAAAAATTAGTAATCGATCAAGTAGTTGATTTGATAAAAGAAGCAAAAAACTATATTTATTTGGACCAAACACATTTGTCTGATCCAGGTATTAAACAAGCATTGTGTAAGAGAATTCAGGACAATAACGTTGATATATACATTAATATGCCTCCACAATTCGGTGGCAGACGTATGTTGGGTTGTAGCGGAAAAGAATCGTTGGTAGATTATTATCTTTTTGCGAAAGCACATAGTAGTAATAGAGTGTATATATCGATTCCAGATGAGTCTCACGCTAAATTGGTAGCAATTGATGACGTTGTTATTGCGGGCTCTACAAATCTGCATAGGTCTAGCAGATGGGGGGTTATTAGAGAAACAGATGTCAAATTTAAATTAGAACAGGAATCACAAGTACAACAGGAATCACAAGAAGTAGAAGACCAACGCTTTAGTCAATGGATGATTTTGCAGATACTTAATGGGCCAATTACGTGTGGCAACTTTTTACATTATTATAAAGGTTTAAAAAACATGCCATGCTCTGATGAAGACTTAAAAATCCATATAACCGAAATAGTAGCGAAGAGCCTAGGTAGTGAATCTGAAGACAACGATGGGACTGTTGCACAAACCGCATTTGTTAATCAAGCTTGCATTGATGAACATGAGTCGAACAAAATCTGGAATATTTTGAAAGAAAAGAATGTTTTCGATGAGCGTGGTAAAATAAACACAGAAATTGAGATCAATCAGGATACTGTAAACTTATGGCTGGGTGGAAAATCCAAAGCTATCCAGTCACATGTTTTAGGCATTTTAGAGGAGCATTTTTACAATCTAACTGGATTATTATTCAATCATATTAAGGGAAAAGAAGACAGTGCTACTAAATTAGAAACATGGGTTCCTGAGTATCCTTGGTTAAGTCAAGCCCAAAAAGGGGGAGGAAGAGTAATCTAGCCAGCAAGTGTATCGAAGGGGAAGGCGTGTAGTAACGGGCGGTGGTTAACTAACGGGTTAGTTTCTGACAAAACATTGCGTCATCCCAGATGACAATGGGAACCCCGGCGGCTTGCAGATCGGCGGCTTTTTTGGCTTTGCTTCCGGCCGATTCGCCAACCACCACAATATCGGTTTTTTTACTGACTTGCTGACCAATCTGCCCCCCCAAGTTTAGCACCATCGCCTCAGCGTCTTTGCGACTTAGGGTGGTCAGTGTTCCGGTAATCACCACGGTTTTATTGGTAAACGGTGTCTCTGGCGTAGGGGTTGATGCGGTGGGGGATTGAATCCGCATGCCCACTGTATACAGTTCATCGGATACCTGACGCAAGGTTGGCAATTGGCTGACAATCGCGGTGGCCAACCGCTCCCCAATGCCGTCCAATTCAATCAACGCCTCAGCATGGGTGGCTAATAGAGCGTCGAGGGTTTGAAAGTGCTGGGCCAATTGCCGCGCTACACTTGCCCCCACCCCCGGTAGCCCCATGGCATATAAAAACGTGCCCAAGGTGGGCGTTTGGGTGGCCGCAATCGCAGCCACCAATTGCCGGCTCGATGTTTCGCCCAACTTATCCAACTGCATGCATTGGTCCACAGACACCGTGTATAAGTCGCACAATCGATGCACCAACTGGGTATTCACCAATTGGTCAATAATAGCCGGTCCCAACCCATCAATATTTAGCGCATTTCGGCTCGCATAGTGGGTGAGGCGGGCTTTGAGCTGGGCCAAGCAGCCCACATTGGGGCACCGCAACGCCGCCCCATCGTGAATGACATCACTGGAACATACCGGGCACTGAGTGGGTAGTGGGGGCAATGGATCCGCGCTGGGGCAAACGACGGCCATAATTTTGGGAATCACATCCCCCGCACGGGCGACTTCAACCCGATCTCCCGGACGAATATTCAAGCGCTCAATTTCATCGTAGTTGTACAACGAGACACGCTGAATGACCACGCCTTGAACGGCCACCGGTTCTACATGGGCCACGGGTGTTAATACCCCCGTTCGACCCACCTGCGGCTCAATGGCTGTGACGGTTGTGAGGGCGCGCTTGGCCACAGGCTTGTACGCAACCGCCCACCGGACACTTTTGGCCGTGCGGCCTAGTTCGGCATGGGCGGCCAATTCATTGACTTTAATCACACACCCATCGGTGTCATAGCCCAAGTCTCCATGTTTGAAAAAGTCTTGAACACCGGTATAAGCGGAGTCAATACGCGTGTGCACGGATAGTCGGCTTAGATTGGTCGGCAATCCCAACTCTGTAAGCCAGTGAATCATCGCATGGTGGGTAGGAATAGCGTGAGGCGTTTTGGGAAGGCCTTGGTAAATAATAATAGAGAGCCGGCGGTCCTGGCACACAGAGGGGTCCAATTGGCGCAGGGTTCCCGCCACGGTGTTTCGGGGGTTTGAAAAGGGGGTGTCGCTGCGTGTATTTAAGTCTTGAAAATCTGCATGGGTCATAAATAATTCCCCACGACACTCCAGCGAAATGGGTTTAGGTAAAATTTGGGGCAAATGCGCAATACCTTGAACATGTGCGGTAATAATATCGCCTTGTAAACCATTGCCACGGGTAGCGGCCACACGCAATCGGCCGGCATCGTAATGAAGCGATACGGCGACGCCATCCAGTTTGGGTTCCAAACAATAGGTAACGGGTGTGTCTGTTATTTTTTTTACACGGATATCAAACGCCACTAAGTCCTCATGGCTATAGGCATTTGCCAGGGATATCATGGGGGTGTTGGGGTCGTGCTGAAAGGGCTGAAATAGGTTGTTATGTGGAAATTTTTGGGTGGGGGAATTGGGGTCAATATGGGCGGGGTTTACATGCTCGTAGGCTTGTATTTTTTGGTACAGTTGATCATAGGCATCATCCGACACCAATGGCGATCCCAATTCATACGCCAACGTATACTTAATAAGCTGATGAATGGCTTCGGTATACGCCAATGGCGTGGCCATCATACTACCAACCAGGTCGATAGCCATCGGGTTACTAGTGCGAGGTAATGACTAAAGGGTAAAAAGAGGATTTGAGCTATAAAAACAGTGCCAATTACACGCCCAATAAGCAAGTAGGCAATAGTGGCCTTGACATCGGATTCGGGTCTTTGATTGTGGAAGGTTTGGTCGGTGATTCGAGCCCCAACAGGGTCCACAAACAGCGTGAGCAAAATAGTGGCCATGCCGTTAATTAGCCCCGATAGTTGAATAGCAGTGGCTCGAAATTCAGGCAGGAGAGCACCGGCATACAACGCGCACAAGACACCAATGGTGTAAATAGCCGTCACCAAAACATTTAGATACAAGAAGGATTTAGGTAAATACTGCCAACGCCCCAGTAGCATGCGTACAGTCTGTAGATTGGGGATTTGAAATTGACGCCAAATGGTTCTCCACGTGCGGGCATGGCGAAGGGTTGCAAGTAATCGAATTATAGACCCATGACGCTGAAAGCCCAATACAGCACGCTGAAATATTCGAACGGCAGTGGGCGTGAGTACCAGCCCGACTATAGAGCCAAGGCTTGCCAGTGCAATAATAATTCGAAATGTAAGTCCCAATGTGTCAGCCGTTTGGTTTAAAATAGCCCGATCAACCATAGCCCCCAATAGCGGTGCTTGAAATAAATTAGACAAGCGGGATACTAACAGGGTGGAGGTGACAAATGAAAGGGCAACAGCCAATTGGCGAGTTCGAATACCGGCTAATCGAAATGAATAAACGAGGCTTTCTGTGACATGAATTAATCCAGTGAAAAAACAAACAATTAATAGGCTAGTCATGCGGTGTAGCGATCCACAATAGAGTCCCAAGCGGCGCACTTTTCTTTGTATAATTCATTCATCTGAATAACCAGCGTTTTAGCTTCACCATAGCAATCCCCATAGGGCGAAAAGAGGGATTCTTTATGCAAGTTAATGACTAGATCCAAGACAAAGGTTGAGCCAATAGTATGCGTTGTTCCTATGCACATGCCGTCCCGAATTAAATCAAGTGCTTGTGGGGGTAATGTGGCATTGAAAAATTGAGCCAATCCTTCTAAAAATCGATAATAGTGAAGCAAAGCACCCGGTTGGTAAGGGGGCACATAGTCCAAGACAATGCGAAGCTGGGTAGTATCGGGTTCGTGCTGGATATGATATATAATTAAGGCATTAACATCCGGTGGAACGTGGGCATGTTGGCGAATACTATTGACCCAGGCAGGTGTCATAGGCGCTTTGGGAAAGATGCGATCAGGAATATAGTAAAACTGGGTACTCATGGGAGTAATTGACGGGTGAGTTCTTGGATACGGCTGTGATCCCGAATGACACCAATCATGGGCGGATTATACGGCAGTACAGTGGCAAGCGTGTCTTGGTTAATACCGCCAATAACAACAAATGGAATCGATAACACATGCGCGTCCGCTAGAGCATCAGGGCCAATGCCGGGGCGTCCAGGTTTTGAAGGTGTGTCATAAATAGGCCCCAGACTTACGTAATCAGCGCCGGCATCTTGAGCGGCGATTGCTTGCTCAATGCTGTGGCACGTTCGGCCAATTAGTTTATGGGGCCCCAGTTGATCGCGTAAGCATTCAATGGGAAGATCGTCTTGTCCAGTATGGAGCCCATCGGCATTACAGGCAATGGCAATATCAATAAAGTCGTTAATAATAACGGGAATATTGGGTTTTTGGGTCATTAAACGGTGGGCTTTTTCTAGAAGCATTCGTTTTTCAGCAGCCTTATCGCGGAGTTGAATCATGCATGCGCCATTGGCGGCAGCGTTGAGCAATGGGGCCACGGTATCTGAGATAACATAAACGCCGCGCGTAATTGTGGGTTTCAGTAATGTCAGAACAATGGTTTTTTCTAGTTCATATACAGTATAGCGAACGTCCGTAAATAGGGGTACATGGGTGTATTCCTCTAAAACACGACAGGCCTCAGTGACTCGGCTAAAATTGGCTCGAAGTAAAGCCGTCCAGTTGGGTCGTTTGGGGGGCGGTTCACCCGCACGCTGATCATTGCTTGTACGCCGTGCGGACAAATGATTGACGTGATTGCAGGGATGTTCCCGAATACGATGTCTAAGTGTTGCGAGCTGGTCGGTTAGCGGCTTGTCTTTGGCGACAAATCGAGTGTATTCCTCAATCGCACGAAGTCCTTCTGCTAATCGATTAATATTGGCATCAATAATAGCCGACATTCCGGAGCAAGCCTGTATTTCTGAGTAAGTATTTGTCATAAGTTTATCCAACAGTATACCACGCGTAAGCCCTTAAATTAATCCGGCAAATCAATTCGGTTTTTTCAAACGCCTAGGTTTGAGATAGCCATTAAACTTGCAATTGTAACTAAAAGATGGTAACAATTAAGCCAATAATGCAAAGCAATTAGTTCTTTTTAGGCTGCTACTAGTTGTTCATTGAATAAGAAACGGAATTAACCCAATTTATGTAGATTGGGAGACTATCAAGGAGTGTATTTTGGCAAATTCAGGTAACAAAAAACGAAAATTTAAAGTTCAACGCCGGTTAGGAATTGAGCTTCCCGGTATGGGGCGTCCAGGGGCACTAGCTAAGCGTAAGTACCCACCGGGTCATCATGGACCAAAGAGCCGACAATCCACATCGGAGTTCGGTAAACGATTGGCTGAAAAACAAAAATTACGGTTCCATTACATGATGCGTGAGGGGCAAGTTAAATTGTTTGTTAAGCGGTCCAAAAAAGGTGCGCACTTAAACTGGGTGGAAGACTTTTTCACGTTGCTTGAGAGCCGGCTAGATAATATTGTTTTTCGATTGGGATTTGCTCCCAGTATTTTAGCTGCTCGACAAATAATCGTTCACAAAAAAGTATTGGTTAATGGCAAACGATTGGATATTCCATCGTATGTAGTGCGTGTTGGCGAAACCGTTGAATTAGTGGATGCCTATTACGCAAACGCGATTGTTCAGCAAACGCGTCAATCCCCACGTTTGGGACTGCCGGACTACCTAACGCTTACAGAAGGCGCAAAGCCAGTAGGGACGGTTTCAACCAAACCCACATACGAAGATATTCCGTTTGTATTAGACAAGCGATTTATTGCTGAGTACTACAATAAAACAAAATAGCCATTTTTTCGGCGCACCTACACTGTCATAGTTACTATTCGTTACTAGACGGACTGCTTTCACCCGCTGATTTGGTGGCTCATGCCAAATCAGCAGGTATGTCTGCAGTAGCGTTAACAGACAATGGGGTCATGCATGGTGCTATTGCGTTTTATATGGCTGCAAAAGCGGCTGGGCTGACACCCATTATTGGGTGTGAATTAGCATTTACGGATAGAATTGACCAGAAAGTACGGGCGCGTGATCGGCTAATAGTACTGGCTATGTCCAATCGGGGGTATCAACAGCTGGTTCAATTAGTTTCTGCGGCTAATATTGAGGGGTTTTACTATACACCACGGATTGATTGGGGATTGTTAGAACAGTTTAATGAGGATCTTATTGTAATTACCCATGGGTACCAGGGTCCAGTAGCCAATTGTATTAAACAACATCAGGACGCTGCCGCTCATGCTCTAGCCACACGATTAAAAGCGCTAATGGGTGATCGGTTGTATTTGGGGATTCAGAGACTGGGCGAGTCTCAAGAAGAAAGTATTATTCAGGAAACAGCAGAGCTGGGTAAAACGCTTAGTATTCCATTGGTAGTCACCAACGATGTGTATTATGAAAAACCATCGGATGCGCGATTACGCACAATTGTAAATTGCATTCAGCAAGGCAAAACATTGGAATCGAATACGCGATTATCGTTACGCAGTGAAGCGCATGATTTTAAATCGCCCGATGCAATGGATCATTTATTCTCAGATTATCCAGAAGCTTTAGCTGAAACCGGAGCAATTGCGAGCCGCATTCACATATCTATGGAGACAGAGCAAGTATTATTGCCTGTATTTGAGTGCCCGAATGGATTATCGAAAGAGGACTATTTGGCGCAATTGGTGTGGGCCGGAATTCAAAAAAAATACAAAACAGTTACCCAAGAAATTCAAGATCGAGTGGCGCATGAGTTGCAGGTGATTCAGCGTATGGGGTTTTCCTTTTATTTTTTAATTATTTACGATTTTTTAAACTATTGCTATGCCCAATTTATTCCAGTTGGGCCAGGGCGAGGATCGGCCGCTGGGTCTATTGTTGCGTATGCTTTAGATATTACCCAGGTAGACCCGCTACCTTACAATTTATTGTTCGAACGATTCTTGAACCCGGATCGAATATCGATGCCGGATATTGACCTGGATTTTTGTATTAAGCGTCGGCATGAGGTTGTGGATTATTTGGTAAAACGCTATGGCGAGGCTCATGTAGCGCAAATTGCTACATTTGGGACCATGGCACCCCGTGGGGTTATACGCGATGTGGGGCGCGTGCTTAATATTCCGTTGGTGGACGTGGATCGTTTGGCTAAGTTGATTCCATCGCAGCCGGGGCATTATGTGTCTATTGCAGAGGCCTTGGAGCAGGTGTCAGACTTGCGAGAGCTGTGTCTCGAAAAGCCTGAATTAGCCAATTTATTGGAGCAAGCGAAACCATTAGAAGGCGTGCCTCGGCATACCTCAACACACGCAGCGGGTGTGGTTATTTCACGCGACCCTTTATCAGAAACCGTTCCGTTGATGCGCAATGATGATCAAGTCGCGACTCAATATCCGATGGGGGACTTAGAGACTATTGGGTTGCTTAAAATGGATATTTTGGGTTTACGAAACCTAACGGTTATTCAAGAAGCGGTGGATTTAATTCGGGCCATGGGCATTTCAGTGGATATGGCAAGCGTATCCCTCAATGATTCGGATACCTACGCGTTATTGGCATCGGGCCATACCACAGGTATTTTTCAATTGGAAAGTCAGGGCATGCGGCAATTAATCGTAGATTTAGCACCCAGTACATTTGAAGATGTCGTTGCTTTGTTGGCGTTATACCGGCCGGGGCCGTTGGGATCGGGCATGGTTAGTGACTTTATTTCCAATAAAAAAGGAGACACCGAAACAACCTATAGTGTCCCCGAGTTGGCCCCTATATTATCAGACACTTACGGTATGATTTTGTATCAAGAGCAAGTTATGCAAATTGCGAGTGTGATTGGGGGGTTTACACTGAGTCAGGCGGATATGCTTCGCCGAGCCATGGGTAAAAAAAAGAAATCCGTTATGGATGATCTAAAAGCGCAGTTTATGTCTGGGGCAGAGGCCCGTGGGTTTGATTCCGATAAAGCCGGTGCTATTTTTCAATTATGCTATAAGTTTTCAGAGTATGGATTTAACAAATCTCATAGCGTGGCGTATGCGCTTGTATCGTATCAAACGGCGTATTTAAAAACACACTATCCAGTTCAATATATGATTGCGCTTCTTAATAGTGTTCAGTCTGATAATGATAAAACGTCTCTTTATGTTCACGAGGTGCGACGATTGGGCATTGCGATACAATTACCCAATATTAATACCTCACACTTGGGCGCAACGCAGGCACCCACAACAGACTCAACTATTCGATTTGGGCTGGGCGGCATTCGCAATGTGGGGGAGCAGGCAATTGAATCAATTATTGCTGAGCGTGCATCGGGTCCCTATACCACGATGCGGGACTTTTTAATGCGGGTAGATTTGAGGCATGCCAACAAGCGTGTTATTGAAAGCTTGATTAAAAGTGGGTGTTTTTCAGAATGCAACACTCGGGAGGTATTGCTCCATCATTATGTGACGGATTTGGAGTGGGCACAACGCCAAGTGAAAGCACAAAAAAATGGGCAGCAAACGTTGTTTGGCTGGACAGATACTCAACCGGATACAGCGGCGGTAGACACCCGCGTACCAGCCCTAGCACCGGAACAATTATTGGGATTTGAAAAAGAAATGTTAGGGGTGTATTTATCGGGGCACCCATTGGACTCATTGGCTATTCAACCGGATAATCAAGTGCAAACAGTCTTAAAAACGACATCGGGGCATGCCTCGGTTCAGGTTGTGGGGGTGCTAACCGGTTGCCGGCTGGTTCAAAGCAAATCAGGTAAAAAAATGGGCGTGGGTACGCTGGCGGATCAAACCCATAGTGTGAATGTTTTAGTATTTGAGCAGGACGATGCCCCGGCTATTTTTGAATCGTTTTACGATGATGCAGTGGTCACAATTAGCGGTATAATCCGATGCAAATCAGACGATGAACGCACACTAACGGCGCGGGTCATTACGCCCATGCAATCCAGCGAATCCAAACGCGCGTTGCACGTGGATGTTAATGCGGTACTGTATTCGCAGGCCATGGTTGATCAGGTTCACAGCATGATTAAAATGCATCCGGGGGACTGCCGAGTTTTTGTGCATGCCAATGATACCGTTGTATTAGCGGGCATGCACTATGGGGTTTCTGATTCGTGCATGCCAGTGCTCCAGGCTATTTTAGGAAGAGCCGCTGTTTGGATGACAAATTAAACTATCGAAATTAGATCATCCAATTGGCCCCAAAGAGCAAGAGGGTATTGGCTTTATGGGCGTGCAAATCCGGCCGAGTATTGACGCACTGCCAGATGCATCGAACAATCGCCAAGATTGGATCGGATTGTCCGGTTAGCTCGGTACCACTCAACGCTTGGTAAGCAGTTCGAATATCGGCCTGAGATACCGTTCGAATGGGGGCTGGAGTCTCTAGACTATCGTCTAAAATCATATGGAAGTAGGCTAAAGTATTCAAAATGCTTTGTCCGGTTTGGTCGTTGTTGAAAAAATCATGATACGCTTGGGGTGTAATTCCTTCCGTAGCCAGTGCGGTTAAGAACGCCGCAATGCCTTCAGATAACCCCGCTAATTGAGGATCGCATGTATTCAAGATTAACTGGGCACGACCGCTATCAATGGCGCGGATTTGAGTTAAAATAACATCAGACGAACTGGGCTTGGTGGCAGGTCGAGAAAAATAGGTTGTAGCAATACTAGCAATGGATTGAATGGCTGTGTGAAGGTCGGTATTATTGTGTATAGCTATTTGGTAGGGTGGGTATAAAGTGTCCCCCAATAAACGCAAAATGGGGGGGGGATTGGGGGCCGGGTGGTTCTGAGCCTGCCAATACGCCGCGCAGTTTCGAATATGTATAGCTAAGCGCTGAGATAAATAATGGTGGATGCGTTGTGCAAAAAAATGATGTTTTCGACTGCCCGGCTGCAAAGTTTTAAGCGTACAAAATGGGGTATGCAGAGCCGATCTCAATGGCGAGTCTCCAACTCCGAAGAAGCTTTCAATACCATTGTCTTGTGCTGTTTTTAAAAAGGTTGTATTTAAATAAGCGGAATAAAAAGGGCCTAATTTTTTTTGGTTATCAGACCCTGCGCACATCATAATTACATTGTCGAACAGTGCGCGCTGGCTGGGGTCATTCATACAGCTAATACTGCTTACCATACTGGTTTCATTTTCACACAAAATTACCAGTTTACCGACATGCCCGATCCACGTACTGACTAAACGCAATAAATAAATGCTGGATTGAAGCGATGCCGTGTATTCAACGGAATCGCTTTGAATTAAGCGGCTATCGGGAGCCAAGTCCATCATGCCTAGATAATGGCTAAGCAACGTATGACTCGTAGTCGATAGTCCATCAGGAATATGCGTTATGGGGGTTGCGCTACCCAGCCAATGGGTGAGCCGTTGGCATTGCTGGGTGTCCGGTAGTGCGGCCCACGCCGACGGTGTCCACCCCATAATTTCTAAGACCAAGCGGTGATTGGCTTGTTCACTATGGCGAATGTGGGGATGTCCCAGAGACAGGGAGCGCAGCTGAATCAATTGGCGTTTTGTTCGCCAAAAGCCGTGCGAAAAGCCCAAACTAGATTCCAAGGCTTCCAGCGGCTTGGTGACGGATAAAAAATCGGCATCAGTGGCATAGCCGGCGTGTAGCCGTGTGGGGGTATCGGGGGTTCGCGAGAATAACTCAGCCGCTTCGGTCATTTCTACCATTCGGTAGTAGGCCAGACCACTGTATATTTGCACGGGCGGCCAACCGGCTAATCGTCGATCCTGAATATAGGCAATCCACGCCGGTTCGCCGGTAGATTCCAAATCAGATAATTGCTGTTTCATTGTGGCTTCAATGGCTAAAAATTCAGGCGTGTTGTACCGATACCGAATCACAGCATCATCGGCGGACAATCGTTCAAAGCAGCGTTTTCTTCCGTATGCAAGACTCATGGCTAGGGTATGGGCATTGACATACGGATTGCCATCCATGTCCCCGCGCCATGTTTCCAAATGGTAACGTAAGGTGTTGGGTAAGTTGGCAATTTCCGGAAATAGCGTATGGGTATTCAGTGCTGGGATAGCCGCCAGCTGAGTATAACTTGCGGTAACGGGCGGCAGTGTTGTGCAATCGGTATGTTCCGGTTGATTGAGTGTGCGCAATAGATGCTGAAGACACAGCACTTGGACCACTGTGATTAGTTTATCCCAGTGAGCTAAAATGGCCAATTCGTGGTCTTTAATTGCACGGGATAAATGCCGTTGTTCGGACTCTGCATGAATACGGTTTTGCCGGTAATTAGGGGTATATAGAAGTAACAAAACAATTTGTTTTAATTGATAGTAGGCAGTATTGAGTGTAGCCCGAATAATCAGTTTGTCAGCGGTGTCGGTGACAGCCGCATAGGTTCGCTTGGCATGCTCCCACGTTTGGCACACGTGTTCAAAATCTTGTTTGTGCGAGACAATTAACCCCCGATCCATATCTACGGGGTGAGTCGTTAATACGTCAGTAATAGCCCCAGGTAACAGGGCAAGAGCATCGGCTAATGGAACCGTGGTGAGTAGTGTGCGAAGGGCATGGGTGACCGGTGTCTCGTCGATATGCGGGGTGATGGTGTGAACACTATGGCGTACAAACAGCACACTATGAAAGACGTGAATAAAGGCATCAAATTCATTGGCCGGAATGCGTGCTAAAAGGGCTTGGCGCTCACCGTGTGATTGTAAATCAAACAGATCTAGGACCCGATCCAAGTCGTTAGCATAAGCTGTTTCTCGAATAGTATCATACACTATATCCAGGGCACTTTGATGGTAGCCGTCGGGATATGAAAGTGAACGTGTCATAGTAATAGCATGGGTATCATGGGTATAGAGTTATATGCGAATGCAGTAGTGTAATTTTAGAACTCATTTAACAAAATATCAATGATGGGATTCTTGGGTCACAGTTTTGCAACCCGAGGTGTTTTACGGTACACTGGATTTTAATAATTACTGTAGTAGCTAGTTAGTAGCTAGTATTTAATAGCGAGTATTTCAAACAAGGAGATAACAAGGTATGTATACATTGCCAGAATTGCCCTATGCCCCGGATGCATTGAATGGATTTATCGATACAAATACCATGCAAATCCACCATGGAAAACACCACCAGGCGTATGTGACCAATGTGAATGCTGCTTTGGCGGATACGCCCATGGCCAGTATACCCATTGACGATTTAATGGGCCGGTTGACTGATGTGCCGGAAGCCAAGCGAATGGCCGTGCGCAACAATGGGGGTGGGCATTACAATCATTCGCTATTTTGGGAATGCTTATCCCCAAAGTCCGGTCAGGCACCATCGGGAGCTTTGGCCGATGCGATTGCGCAGCAGTTTGGTAGTTTTGAGGCGTTTAAAGCCGAGTTTGAAACAGCAGCCAAAACACGATTTGGCAGTGGCTGGGCATGGTTATCGCTCAACAATGGTCAATTGGTTGTGAGCTCAACGCCCAATCAGGACAACCCCCGCATGGATGGGCACCAGCCCCTACTGGGCTTGGATGTATGGGAGCATGCGTATTATTTGCAGTATCAGAATCGCCGTCCAGATTATGTGGCGGCATTTTGGAATCATGTGAACTGGGCGTTTGTATCCAGTCGGTATTCGGGGTAAGTTTCTTAACGCGGTGCGGGTGGATTTACTCTGCTAACAGCAACCATTCAATTGAAATAGTCGCCGATTCAACCGTATCGGCGATGGTTTCAATATGCTCAATAATATTTTCAATACAGCGAAACGTACCCGCTGGGATGTCCGATGTATTGGCCAGTTGATACAAGTGCGTTAAGCATTCGCCGCGTTGGTGGTCCACCGTTTGCTCAATGGCTTTCACTGCATGAATTGTAGATAGAAGGGACTGGCGGTTTCCCAAAAATGCCGATAACGTTTCGTTAAATCGCTGATTAATGATTTCAAGGCTATCCATCATGGCGAGTAATTCAGGGTGCAGGGATTCGGGAATAGTGCCGCCGATGCGTTTAAAAATTAGCATGCGTTTCGCACAGGCAATAATCGCTGTGGAGATGGCACAAATTCGTGTGTAGGTGGTTAACAAGCGGGCCTGTTTGTTGGCAGAAAAGTCACTGGTTATAATTTGCTCAGCCACCTGTTCAAACTCAGTTGAGGCCGCCAATGTAATGGTCCGAATTTTACCGTATTCCAGCTCCACGGCATCCCCCGAATTTTGGTATAACCCACGCAACATGGCAACCAAATGCTGATGTTCAGCTTTATCCAAATCGGTATGTTCAATAAAGGCTTCAATGACGGCTTCTTCCGTATCCAAATTCAGATTAATAAATCCAAAATACTTATCTAGCATAGACATCTCCTTGAATATCCCCCGCACGATGCAGGGCAAATTTTGTTAATATAGGGCCAATAATCTGAAAGAACAAGGTGCTTCCGGTAATAATATTGAGTATATACAACCCCATTGTACTGGCCATGGGCGATAGGGTTGATAATTCATGATACGTAGCAATGGCCAGTCCCAAGGCAACGCCAGCTTGACTCAACAGGCATAAACCCAAATTTTGAGACACTTTTTTGGGCGTATGGGCGATGCTTGCGCCTAACCAACTGCCGAGCAGTTTGCCTATCGTCCGAAATATAATATACGCTAACCCTACGCTACCAATTGAGGCAAATACGCCAATATCCAATTGAGCGCCGACTAAAATAAAAAATAAAATATAAATGGGGGGCGTCCATTGATTCATGAGATGAAAATAATGACGCGATTGGGTAGGGCGTCGGTTGGCTAGAATAATGCCCATGCACATGGTTGTTAAAATAGTAGACACATGATAGTGAGATCCGATACCCACAGATAAAAATAGGCTACTAAGCAATAATACGTGTTTAGCATCATTGTTTCGAAACAACGGCATAATAAATATAATGAGCAGGGCCATGGCAATTCCCAATAGCAAGGCGCCACCAATTTCGTGGAGCCCGGTGTATAGGATTGTAACCCAGTTAAACCCTACGGTTGGCAGGAGTAGAGACTTGGCTAAGTTAAAGGCAAATGCATAAAGTATAATGGCAAACGCATCATCCATGCCCACCACGCCAAACAGCGTAGAAGTTAGTCGGCCACGGGCTTTATACTCTTGAATCACAGTGGTCGTACCACCCGGTGCTGTCGCACTGGCTAAGGACCCTAAAATTAAAGCAAAGGCCAAGTTGTCGGTTATTAGCCATACAATTAAAAAGACACAAATCAAGGAAAACACCGTTTCAAATAAGGTGATTAACACAATAGAACGTCCAATTTTTTTAAGTCTAGACCATCGCAACTCACCCCCAATCAAAAACCCAATCATACCCAAGGCTAGACTGGAAACAGGTAAAAAAGCGGTAATTGTTTCGCGATTAATAATGCCCCAGCCAGATAGCCCTAAGACAGTGCCAACCACAATATGCCCGATTACTTGCGGCAGTTTGAACGGGCGAAGAGCAAGGCTAGCCAATAACCCCAATCCCAAGGCAATTCCAATAACAGTATTCGCATTTAGCAAGCACTTAATCCGATTCGATGGATGAAGAACACTGGGTGAATGGAATAGATTGAGCGGCTTGTTTTAAATGCGATGAGATACGCTCCAAATTGTGAATGAGCCCTACAATGGCAAGGCCTTGCTGCGTCGTTAATTGTTTGGTACGCATGGCACTTAAATGCTCGCGTCGCAGCATTTGTTCCAATTCAATGGCCCGCTGGTTTAAGATTTCTGAATTCTGAGTGCTGGGCTGAGCCAATAGAAAATGATCAATTAATTCATGCTGGTGATTAATTTTATCAAATAAAGGTTCAATAATTCGGGTGAGGGATTCCGGCAACTGAATGCTTTGATTATCAATTTGATTAATAATACTAGTAGCGTAATCGCCCACGCGTTCTAAATGCCCGGTAGTATGAATAAGCTTGTTACTTTTAATATGCTGGGATTCAGTTAAGATATCGACATTGAGGGCCACTAAAAACTGGGTCAGTTTATTGTGTAGGCTGTTGACAGTTTGCTCAGTATCGTCGGCTTCTTGGTTGGATAAAGATGGCTTGGATTTACCCAGTAACTTATTATAGGCAGTCGTCGTTAGCTGATGCACATGGTAATTCATTTTTGTAAGCTCTTTGCGTGCCTGCATCAGGGATATGGGTGGTGAGCTTGAAAGCCGATCATCAATGTATGATTGCGGATGGTCGCGCGTGGCAATTTTGCCGGGCACAATGTATTCAGTCAGTCGCGCTAGCTTATTAATAAACGGAAACATAATGACCGCATTAAATACGTTGAAAACTGTATGGGCATTGGCAATATGCCGCGCAAGGTTTTCACCGGCAAATACGTTGCCAGGGGTACAGGCATTAATGAGGTGTAAAAAAACCGGTTGTCCATGGACTTTGATATAAAACAGAATCAACATATAGGTCGCGCCAATAACATTAAATAACGTATGCGCCCAAGCGGTACGTCGCGCGGTAATGTTGGTATTAATAGAGGCAATCTGAGCGGTAATAGTCGTACCGATATTGCCCCCTAACTCCAAAGCAAATGCGGATGGAAAATTAATGGCGTCCATACTGGCCAGCGCAATAATCATACCCGTTGTGGCAGAGCTGCTTTGTACAACCATAGTGACTAAAGCGCCCACTAGAATCCCTAAAAGAGGATTTGTGCCAAAGCTAATGAAGAGTTCAGAAAACAACGGAATATCTTTTAATGGCTTTAGATAAGCACCCATAAGCTTGAGTCCTAAAAACAATAGGCCTAGCCCCAATAGCAACTCACCAATTTGCCGGGTTCTTGGCTTTTTAGCAAGAAGTAAGAATAAGGCACTGACCCCGATTAAGGG
The DNA here is from genome assembly GCA_002433595.1 of bacterium UBP8_UBA6595. Lineage (GTDB taxonomy): Bacteria > Margulisbacteria > Marinamargulisbacteria > UBA6595 > UBA6595 > UBA6595. The sequence goes on from DJIL01000012.1 coordinate 77,436, forward strand.
CAAGGCTAAGGTGCTGCTTTTGAAGGCAATAATTTGTGCGGTAATCGTGGTGCCAATATTAGCCCCAAAAATAATACTAATACATTGAGTGAGTTTAATAACGCCTGCATTAGCAAATCCAACTAAAATAACCGTTGTAGCGGAACTGCTTTGTAAAATACTGGTTACCACAGCACCCAATCCAATGCCGATTAATTTGTTTTTAGTGAATTTGTTAAAAAACGACCGAAGTTTTGAAGATGATATTTTTTGTAGTGTATCGGACATGATTTTGAGTCCGTACAAAAACACCCCAAGTCCGCCTAAAATATTTAGCACTAACATGATGCGTTTATTATGTCATAAATTTCAGCGAAAGATAAGGATCCGGATAACAAAGCTTTCCCAATAATACACCCAGCGGCACCCATTTTTTTTGCTTGGAGAATAGCGTCTGTGGTGTGAACCCCCCCGGATAAAATAATGGGATGCTGGCTAATGCTAATACATTGGGCCAAATGAATCAGATTGGGGCCTGCCATCATGCCGTCTGTGGCAATATCCGTTAAAATAATACTATGAATAGGCAGTGTATTAAGCGATTGAATCATACTATCGACACCAATGCTCGATGTTTCGGTCCAGCCAGATCCACATAAATAATTATTTTTGTGATCTAAGCCGGCAATAATGCGGTTTGGGTAGGCTTGAATTAGTGTTTGGGCGTTGGGCAAATCATCAATTAAGCACGAACCCAGTACAAAATGATCAATGCCAATACTTGCATACTGGCCAATCGATTGGGCATTGCGAATACCGCCGCCCACATCAATGGTTAACGCAGTGCTGCGTCGAATGGCTTCAATGGCACTCGCATTGTCAGTATTTCCGGATTTAGCCCCATCCAAATCCACAATATGCAAATGCGTTGCACCTGCGGACTCAAATCCTTTAGCGACGGACACGGGGTCCGTATGATATTGAGTAATCGCATCGTAATTCCCTTGCTTGAGCCGAACGACAGATCCGGATAATAAATCAATGGCGGGAATGACAGTAAATTGTTTAAAGGATTCGAATGCCGGCATAATTTAAGATTAGTGTATCACATCATGGGGTGTTGAGGCGCAAGTTCAACTAAATGGGCCAATAGACTTGTAACAGGAACGCTTGTTGGCGTGGACGAATAGACAATTGCGCATTGCCCCGACGCCTGGATAATAACGGGAATGGCTGCGTTGGATTTGGATGCTCGCTTTAAATGCCCATTCGTGCTTAAGGCATCTAAATGATTAATCGCTTTTATACCACGGTCACGCAGTTGGTGTGTCAATGAAAAGCAAATGCTGTATTGATTGGGGTCTAAACAACCAATGTATACCATGGGAACGGGTGGGATATCGCTATTGACTAATGCCATTAGTCGCTCCATGCCAAAGGCAAATCCGACCGCGGGGCTGCTGGGCCCACCCAAGCGAGAAATTAGGCTGTCGTATCGGCCACCCCCGCACACAGCGTTTTGCGATCCCAGATGCTTGGAAACCAGTTCAAAAGCGGTGCGATTGTAATAATCTAGACCACGAACAAGATTGGGATTAATTTCAAAGGTAACTCCGTGCGTATCCAAGTAAGTGAGCACTTGATCAAAGTGGTCGTGGCACGATTGACAAATGGATTGGCGAATATCGGGCATGGCTGAAAAATAGGGGGTGCAGCTATTTTTTTTGCAATCTAAAATGCGCAAGGGATTGGTATCAAAGCGTGTTTGGCAATCACCACATAAAGCGGTAAGACTCGATTCTAAAAATTGCTTTAACCGTTCTTCGATTACCGGCCGGCAAATGGGACAACCCACAGTATTAAGCTGAGGAACAATATCGGTAATACCTAAAGTTTTAAATAATTTAATGCCCATAATAATGACTTCTGCATCGCAAGCGGGGTCGGGGGAACCGATGTTCTCAACCCCAATTTGCGTAAACTGGCGGAACCGCCCCGCTTGGGGGCGCTCATACCGAAACATGGGGCCAACGTAAAATAGCAGATGATGATTGCCTTTGCGGTGCAAGGCATGTTGAATATAAGCGCGTGCAATGGCGGCTGTGCCTTCGGGACGCAGCGTTAAAGAGCGTCCTTTTTTATCCAAAAATGTGTACATTTCTTTGGATACAATATCAGTGTCCCCGCCGATGCTACTGGTAAATAAGTCGGTAGATTCAAAAATGGGGGTTTTGATTTCTTGGTAATTATACAATTCAAAAATATGACGAGCCGTACGTTCAATTTTTTGCCACAAAGGTGTTTTGTCGGGCAGGTAATCTACAGTTCCTCGGGGTGTTTGAAACGATGCCATTAGGGAAAAAATTGTAGCAGATTTTTATTAATTTAGCTATAATAGGTCACATGCGCGCAACACAGCTATTTTGTCCAACATTAAAAGAAGCACCAAACGACGCCGTTATGCC
>DJIL01000034.1 GCA_002433595.1 bacterium UBP8_UBA6595
AAGCGGGTGCAAAGCAAGCGGCAAAACAGCCGCCGCCAGAAGCATAACGGGGTGTGGCGCAGTCCGGTAGCGCACTAGTATGGGGTACTAGTGGTCGCAGGTTCAAATCCTGTCACCCCGACCACACGCAAACAGTCAGGGGATTTATTACTAAATACTGTGGCAACCGGCACGGAGTTAGCGTTTCAACAACAACCAAAAGCCAATACCCGCGCTAAATATACTTATTAGCAAAAAGCTAATCATAAGGGTATCGCGAATGGACCGACCCGTCCAAGGGGTTAAAAAGTTCCATTTGTGAAGTGTTGAGAACGATAGGCGTTCGTATCGATCCGCTTGATACAGTTGCTCAACGAGTGTGCCTGTTTTAGGGTCAATAAAAATATGTCTGTCGGCGTAGGTGAGCTGAAATACCGGCAATCGCTTATTGCGAAAATCATATAGGGCACTAAATCGGGTGAGGCGTTGCGTGTCTAAAATAGGGGCGTGATTCATGTAGCGATTGGCATAAAATTCAACCAGTGTTGAATCAGTAATGCTGGGTTCATGGTTTCCCTGATGGGCATTAATATACCAAGCGGGTTGATGCGTGGGCTGGCCGTCAAACGGATGGGCGTTTGGGCGACTCGGGCTGGGCCGGTCCAACCGATACAGCAGCGTGTTGCCCGGGCCTTGAACGAGTGTAACGCTGGTGAGTAGGGACTTAGGGGTGTGCATGGGGCCAGCCGGAACGGGTGGAATAGCCATCCAGTCCGCAACAATTGGTTCAGGTATGGACGGGAAAAGGCCATGATGCAGCAAATGGTAAAACCCGCTGCTGGAAAACATTAGTAGGGGGATCCAAATTAAGATAGACAGGCTGCGATGAATGCGGCGGCGGCGTGATGTATGGGGTCGGCGTATGAATACAATCAGCCCAATGCCGGACAAACTAAGCCCAATTAATGACAGTAAAAGCCCGCTCATTAAAAGTAGACGGGTGTGGTTAAACCGATCCAGCCATTGCCAGGTGTGTAGGGCTCGAAATAGCCCTTGCAGGCGTGTTTTCCAGGGCGTAGTGATACTGGCTAGAGCCCCCAGTTCAGTATCAATAAAGACTGTAGTCTTGGGTGTATGATCTAGGGTAATGCGGTAAACGGGCAACAGGCGGTTGACCCAGGGGTAAGCCGAATCAAAGTGTGTTTGAATTGAAAGATCCGTAACGGGGGCATTGGCTAAGCCGGTGTAGTGACGGGCCAGCCAAACGGCATAATCGGCATCGGTTGTGGGCGGCAGTTGGTGTCCCGTTGCCATATCAATATAAGTCCGGGGTTGGAGGGGGTCATGGGTAATTTGAATCGCGAGCCCCGCATGGGTGGGCACTAACTTAACGCGTCTGGCTTTAGCAACGCCTTGCTGATTCAGGTGATGGGCCATTTGGGTCACGGCGGACCCGCTAATGGGGGCTGTCGGTGCCCGATAGGTAACGGGACGGGGGCTTGTCCACGTCATAATGGGGTGGGTGATGCCTGAAAGGGCAAACACAAGCAAGGCAATCCCGCCGGTCCAGCCCAGCCATCGGTGCCAACGTAAACTAATTAATTTTAATGGCTGTCGCATGCGGTTAAAAGGCTGCCTTCAAGCCAACAACAAGGGTTCGGGGCTGTCCGGGGCGATACTGAATGGCGTCGTTTCCGACGGTTCTGCTGGTATAGGTTGAGTACCGAACATCACCCAGATTCATAATGCGGCCATAAAGGGTTTGTTTTTTGGATAAGTGGTACTGGGCCCGTACCGTAAGAATGGTATGCCCGGGATAGCGGTCCGTATTGGTTTCATCCACGTAGTAGTGGCCCACGTGTTCCCCCTCAATGGAAATTACAGCATGGGCAACCGGCTGATACGTTAGTTCGACTGTGCCCGTTGCAATCGGGGCTTTTCCCACAGTGTTGCCATCAAAGTTTTTTTCAATATCGTGGGGGTAGTTATAGTAGGTGTAGTTTAGGGACTCATAATACTGCCGACTAATGCTCAAACCAGTGTGCAAGCGCCAGTGGGGATTGAGCGGGGCATTAAGCCCCAATTCAAGGCCGTTATGTACCGTGGTTCCGGCATTAATAGTGCGACGGGTGCCTGCATTCAATACCGTAACAATGTCATTATTCACAACCATATGGTAAGCAGCCGCAGTGTAGGCAATTTCAGACGCAAATTTTCCACGGATACCGGTTTCAATAGCGGTGGTTTGAATGGGCTTTAGTTGATCGGTATTGGTGCTTTTACCCGATCGAAATAATTCCCCTATGCCAGGCGAACGAAACGATTGCCGGTACGTGGCATAGGTACTGTGCTCAGGGGATAGGGAATAGATAATGTCTAATTTTGGGCTTGTGTGGGCATACGTTCGGGTTTGAGATTTAGGCCGCCGATGGGTATCGTCCGTATTGGGTGTGGTGAGGCGATCCGTATAGTCAACCGAAAAATAATCGTAGCGCAATCCGCCAATTAAGCGCAGATGCTTGTGGTGCCATTCGGTATGAATATAAGGGGAAAGACTCAGCTGATTGGCCATAAAATCATAATTTCGAGTGCTGGTTTTGGTTGTAGTTAGAAAGATGGCTTCGTCCGATTCTGTTTCAAGTTTGTATTCAGTATACGTTGACGGGGTGTAATCAATATCCACGCCGGTAATCACGACCCGAGACCGGTTGGATGTTTGGTGCCGGTGTTTAATTAAAGCGCCGTATGATTGAAATTGATAGTTCCGATCATTGGCGTCATAGCTAAGCATCCATCCGGGCATGAGCTGCATGCGATTGCTTCGAAAAAAAGGGGTTATGGACCAGGCACTTTGTGTGCTAGGTGTATGGGTAAACGCCGTAGAAACGCGCAAGGCACGAACCGCTCGGCGTCCCACGTCATGGCGGTAATTGTTGTCGCGGGGCTGGTGGTGATACTGTTCTTCAGATAAACTGGATATTCCCTGTTGATCAATAGAATTGTAGGCAATGTGTGTCACGGCATCTGTAGTCAAACTGAGTAGGTGATCCAATCGAATACTTCCGGAATACCGGGTATAATTGGCGTGTTTGCGGTAGCCAGTGCTATGGGTGCGGTTGGCGTTAATGCGCATACTAAGCGATTCCGTGACGGGGCCCCCCACGCTGGCTAGTAGTCGGTTCCACCCATAGCTGCCCCATTCGGGGCTTAGTTCCCATTCGAAAGTGGATGGCGCGGCCTTTGTAATGGTATTCACAATACCGCCAATAGAATCGCTGCCATAAACTGCTGAGCCCGGGCCTTTAATTACCTCAACCCGTTGGGCTTGGGGAATGTTAATTTCATACAAGGCATTGTGGTTAAATAGGCCGGTGGGTCGTGTGGGTATCCCGTCTTCTAAAAATAAATAAACCCCTTTTGTGGTTATGGGTTGCCGAATCGCTGCCATGTGGCCTTCACCCCCGAGGTTGTTAATGTGCACACCCGGTATTCGATTGAGTAATTCAGCAGGATGACTCGGCATCACATGACCCATAGTATCGGAATCCGCAAGGCCAATAGCCCCCGCCACAGCATGCTGGTTTTGGGACTCGCGCACACCGGTTACGATAATTGGATCCAAGCTTGCATGGGCCACCGGAACCCACCCAAAACTTAAACCAAAACTTAAAATAATAATACGCACCCAAGATGCGTGAACGTGATAAAGAAGCATTAAGTGCCCTCCAATGGAAATAGAATAAACCGGATGCGTCGGATTCGGTTTAAGCGGGTGGGGCACGTTCCTTAGTTGCGGTTATGCAACGCGCAAAAAAATTCGCAGGGAACACCCGCTGTAGGGTGCTTAAGATGTGAAGAGGGGTTCGTGAGATACGTGGGAGTGGGTTGGTATCGAATGCATAAGAGGCCCGGGTGAATGCAGCGGTTATGTGCGGGTCATTGGTATGCGTTTGGAGTGTTTTCCGGGCCAGCCAAATGCCCCCGTGGGTGGGGCCAAAGCCATCGCCTGAGCACACAATGTCGCTAAAAGCATGGGTAGCAATAACGGGAGCAGAAACAGGTAATCCTGGGCCCGACCAGGCTAAAGCAGCAATTAAAGCCGCGGCAACACACTGAAGCCATCGACGCTTGCGCAGGCCGTGGGTCGCCATAGCTATAAGTTCGCGAGCTCTTTATCCGCTTCGCAAGCGGCGATACTATGAATCCCCCCATCAACATGCAAATTCTCACCGTTTACGGCTGTAGACAAATTGGACACCAAGTACAGGCCTGATTTCCCCACTTCCTCTAGTGTAATATTGCGACGCATGGGGCTACGCAATTCATTGATTTTTAACAACAAGTCAAACCCTTTAATGCCCTTGCCGGCCAATGTTTTAATGGGGCCAGCCGATAAGCTGTTAACACGAATTTGTTGGGGGCCCAATTCAGCAGCTAGGTAGCGCACGCTTGATTCCAAAGCCGCTTTAGCTACGCCCATCACATTATAATAAGGCACTGATTTTTCACCGCCAATAAACGTTAGCGATAAGATGGACCCACCGTTGGGCATCAATTTTTTAGCCCATCGGGCCATGGGAAGTAGGGAATAGGCACTAATATCCAAAGCTAATTTCCAACCATCTCGGGAGGTGGCACTGAAATCATTGGCAAGATCCTCGGCTTGTGCGTAGGCTACTGAGTGGACAATAAAATCCAATTGACCAATTTGAGATTCATAGGCTGAAAATACGGCATCAATGGCGGCATCGCTGGCGACATCGCATTCCATAAGAAACGACGCGTTAAAGGATTCGGCTACAGGGCGTACACGTTTTTCCATAACAGGGCCGGCATAAGTAAAGGCCAGTTCGGCGCCATGGTCGTGGAGCTCCTTTGCAATTCCATAAGCGATACTGTGTTTATTGCCTACACCAAAAACCAGTCCTTTTTTACCCTTCATTAATGCTTCAGCCATAGTCACGTACACTCCTTTAAATTGGTTGTAATACTAATTGTAGTTTTTTTTACTTTAAAGATTTAATTATACCGCTAGTAAAAGGAATCGTCTACTGGGGGGGTGGGTGACTAGCGGCAAGTACCGCGAGCTCATCGGCCGTATTAACACCCATTGCTTCGGTTGGGTTTGGGGTGCATACACTGCTTACGGTGGTGTGGGCACGGGACAGAGTAGCAATAACATCGGTGAGATAATACTCGCCCTGAGCATTTGTGCAGGTGAGTGTTTGAATGCTGGTGATTAACGCTTCGCGATCAAATACATAAATCCCAGCATTGATTTCAGGGATAGTTAATTGATCGGGGGTACAATCTTTAGCCTCTTGGATACCAATCAGATCGCCATCGGCATTGCGGAGTATTCGGCCGTAAGCCCCGGGATCGGGTAGTTGGGCGGTTAGCACGGTTGCAGCAGCAGATGATTCTCGATGCGTAGTGAGTAAGCTTAACACTGTTCCGGGTGAAATTAGTGGGCAATCTCCGGGCAAAATAACCAGGGTATGCTCGTCGGCGGTGACGGTTGTAGCGAGTGCTTGCTGGACGGCGTGTCCAGTGCCCAGTTGCTCGTGTTGAAGGCTATAGTGAATGGGGTAATGCTTTGTAGCGGTTTGGACAGTATCGGCTTGGTACCCAACGACCATATGATAGCGATGCTCTGTTTGGGTATTGAGGGATTGAAGGGTGTCTAAACTATGATGCACTAAGGGTTTGCCATGTAGCGGGTGCAATACTTTGGGTAAATTGCTATTCATTCGTGAGCCTTTCCCCGCAGCGAGTATAATGAAGCTTGTTGTATCCATTTCATGTACTAGTATACGGTTAGCGTGCCAATTTGTATAATGAAGGTATGATATTTCCAGCAATTAATCCCATTGCCATTCAGGTGGGCCCTATTGCCATTTACTGGTATGGCCTAATGTACGGCGTGGGTATTGGCGTGAGTGCATGGGTGGTATACCGACCAGTGTCTCGGCACATGCGGTGGAATTTAGATACGTATTTATCCTGGGTTACTGCGATTATTATTGGCATTGTTCTGGGTGGGCGATTGGGGTATGTTTTTTTGTATAATTGGCCATATTATAGGGCAAACCCAGTCGCAATTATGCAAATTTGGACGGGAGGCATGAGCTTTCATGGGGGGCTTTTGGGTGTTTTAGTAGCCACCGCGTGGGTGGCGAAGCGCGAGCGGGTGCGGGTGGTGCATTTGCTTGATTGGTTATCGTTTGGCGGGGCAATCGGGGTATTTTTTGGGCGGTTGGGTAATTTTATTAATGGTGAATTAGTGGGGCGTGTTACCACGGTTCCGTGGGGGGTTGTGTTTCCTCACGTTGGGCCCGATCCCCGACACCCTTCGCAGCTGTACGAAGCGGGGGTGGAAGGCCTTGGTGTGGGGGTAGTCGTTTGGCTTGCCTATCGGTTTTTTCGGCTAAAGCCCGGCCAGTTGGCGGCACTTTATTTACTCAGTTACAGTGGGGCTCGCCTGGTATGTGAGTGGTTTCGTCAACCCGATCCCCAGTTGGGGTTTGTGTACTGGGGGTTGTCGATGGGGCAGGTTCTTAGTCTTGTGGGGTTGGGGGTTGGGGGGCTAGTGTTTTGGGTCGTTGGTCGTCGAGTGCCGTGAGGGTCAGCAATAGCCATGCAAACCCTGTGTCTCAAAAATGGTATACTAGGTCTATAAAATGAGCGATAATATGCAAACTAATTTTTTTACCAACAGTCTAGCGGCTAGTATTGCAGCCAAGCAAAGCTTAGACCTTGCCATGGTGATGCGTGTGGCAGTGCAAGTTTTTCAGTGTATTCAATCGGGCCATAAAATACTATTGGCGGGTAATGGGGGGTCCGCAGCAGATGCTCAGCACATTGCAGCGGAGTTTACGGGCCGGTTTTTAAACGACCGTCAGCCATTGCCTGCGATTGCGTTAACGACGGATACCTCGGCATTAACAGCCATTGGCAATGACTATGGATTTGATGCGGTGTTTTCTAGACAAGTACAAGCCTTGGGGCAACCGGGTGATTTATTGTTTGCGATTAGTACGAGTGGTCATTCGCCTAATTTAGTTCAGGCCATTGCTGTGGCCCAATCAGTCGGTGTAGGCACAGTGGGTGTAACAGGAAAAGATGGTGGCAAAATTCAGACAATGGTTGACTACAGCATTCATGTGCCCCATCCCGATACTCCGCGTATTCAGGAAACGCATATTATGGCGTTGCACATGATTTGCGAGTGGGTGGATAATCAACTTGGCGTTGCGTAAAGCGTTATTTCTGGACCGGGACGGCACCCTAATTGAAGATGTGCCATACAGTGAAGATCCGCAAGCGATAACCCTATTGCCCACCACAGTGCCGGCACTTAAAAAAGCGGTTTTAGCCGGATTTTTGTGTATTATAATCACCAATCAATCGGGCATTGCCCGAGGATTAATGACGGAGTCCGGATTTTGGGCTCGGCAGAATCGACTGCTGGCGATCTTATTGGCTCAAGGTATTGAGATTTCGGATACGTTGTTTTGTCCGCATCATCCGGTAAACGGGGTGTTGCCGGCGTATAGCCAATCCTGCGAGTGCCGAAAGCCAAACCCGGGTATGGTGCTCGAAGCGATTCAGCGGCATGGCATTGATCCGGCGCGTAGTTATATGGTGGGGGACAAACCCAGCGATGTCGAAGCGGGGCTGCGTGCAGGTACGACGGGTATTTTAATTGAAGCAAAAGCGGCACATGGGGATTGTCCGATAGGCACATCGTATTATTCCAACATTGGGTTGGCGGTAGACGCAATACTCGCATGATTGGGTTGGTATCCAACGGGTATGGCGAAGATGCGATTGCTGCCTCAATTGCTCAAGCCTGGTCTGCCCAAGGTAAGACGGCCATTGTTGCGGTGGCCTTGGTGGGCGATGGTGCACATTATAGGCGAGTTGGGGTGATACCAGCCGCGACGTTTCCGGTACTACCCAGCGGAGGCTTTGTTCGGTCGATTCGGCAGCTTGTTGGGGACGTGGGATCAGGGTTAGTGCGTGTGGTGATTCGGCAGCGGCGTGCTATTTATGATGCATTGGAACATGCCGATCGCGTCATTGTTGTGGGGGATGTGTGGGCGTTGGGGTTAACGCGGTGGGCGTTGGGAAAGCCGGTATGGTTTTTACCCACGGCCAAGAGCCATCGATTTATGCGACACAGTTGGCTGGAATGCTGGTGCATGCGACGGTGGTGTTTACAGGTATTTCCGCGGGACCGAGAAACAGCGGATGAATTACAGGCGGTGGGCATTTCAGCAGACTATATGGGCAGTCCGATTATGACATTACCCCCCCCAGCGGACACCGTGCCAAACGGGCCCCGATATATTGGGATTTTACCGGGTTCTCGGAATGAAGCGTATACTAATTTGGCTAAAATCATGGCGTATCTATCCGATCAGTTGGGGGATTATCGGTTGCTGATTGGCGCGCCCCCACAGCTGGATGCGAATCGGTTACACGCAATAGCCCCAAACGACGCCGTATGGACACACGATATCTCCACGGTGATTGAAAACAGCGGGGTTATTATTGGTATGGCGGGCACGGCCAATGAGCAGGCGGCCGTGTATGGTCGGACGGTGCTTGTGTTTCCGGGAACAGGGCCCCAAACAACAGCCAAGCGTTTTCAGGAGCAGGTCCAGTTAATGGGGGATCGTATTCAGTATGTGGTCGATGATCCCGCGACGGTATGTGCCGCTGTTTTGCAATATTGGGAAGCCCCAAGCCCGATTGATTGGTCGGTGAGTGGCTTGTTTGCCCAGCGCATTGTTTGGTATAATTCTCAGCCAAGGAAACACAATGACAGGCATGCATAAAACGGTAATTTGTTCAGAGTCGGCAAGCATCGGCGCTTCGCTCAGTATGGGGCCATTTGGGGTGATTCATTCCCATGCGCGCATTGGAGACCGGTGTGTGTTTGGACAAAGTGTGATGATTGGCAGTCGGGTGGTGATTGGCGATGGGTGCAAGATTCAGAACAATGTGTCCATCTATGAGGGGGTTGTTCTGGAAGCCAATGTATTTTGTGGCCCTTCGATGGTGTTTACCAATATAAAAAACCCCCGATGTGAATTTCCGCAGGCTGAAACGCAGTATTATATTAAAACCTGGGTGAAGCAAGGGGCGTCGATTGGGGCGAATGCCACAATTGTCTGTGGGGTGACAATTGGGCGGCATGCGTGCATTGGTGCGGGTGCGGTGGTGGTGGATGATGTCCCCGATTATGCGATTGTTGTGGGCAATCCGGGACGGCCAATTGGCTGGATGAGTGCGGGGGGTATTCGCATGGTATTTGATTCGGATGGATATTTTGTGTGCCCCAAAAGCGAGGAACGGTATCACCAACAGGGGAATCGGGTTGTGTGTATCGCGTCGTGATTGACGGTGAAGCAAGTTTCTAGACGGTGACTTACTATAGTTTATAGTTTATAGTAAACTATAGCTGAAAAGAGAAGCTGGGTTATGCTTCGGTTGGATTAGTCAATAAGTAATTTATATACTCGCGGTGGCTAATATACTCTGTGATGGTTTTTTCAGTCGGGCCTGTTTTTGGTTTATCAATTGTAAAATATTGAGTCAGTTTTGTGTAGTCCATGCAGCCCAGCAATTCTTGGGCAGACTGGAATTCTGAAGGATTGAGTGTGTTCTTAAGGGTAGCAACTCCCTGGGGGGCATGGTAATGACAGGCAAGTGCATACCAGTGTAAATTGCCCATAATTACACCAACATGCTTAGGCTTATCCTGTTGGTGTCGTTTAACATAATCGAGTATCTGGGTAATCAATGGGCGTGGGACATCTATACCATCGTTGGATAGTTGCTCCGAAAACAAGATCAAATAAGCATTATTCTGAAGTTGTTTGAGGTTATTCACAATGGAGGGGTCAGAAAGTTGTGCTTGTATGACACTCAAAACATCATTATTTAAAATATGCTCTTTTGGCAATTCATCTTTAATTGCTTCAAAAGTGTAGGCGTCCTTCAGTGATTGACAAATTGTGGCATACCGTTGTAGGTTGTCTTCAATGGTTTTTTTAATTATTTCGTTAGGTTCATTGTTTATGGTATGCCTCACAAAGTCAATTGTTTCATCTGAAATCCCCATTTGTTCTAGGGTTTTTGGTTTTGATTCTAATTTTTTGTCAGAAGCTGATACTTCTACTGATACTTCTAAATAGTCAGTGACATCGAACCCTATAGGGTTCGAGGGAGCGCACGGATGGAGAGCCTGCCAGAAAGAGGGACTCGTGTTCGGCTCAGCATCCTCGCTGGTATTGCCATTATCAACAGTGGGTGCCGAATAGCAACTGGAAAAAAGATTGAATGGATTCCAGCAATATAGGTTAGTCATTAAAAGTCTCCGCCTTGGCTTTAAATATATTTATAAATCTAATTTAAAGTAAAAGTTTAACTGTAAAAATAATCTTTAAACAATTTATTTATTTTATTTGATCAAAATAAATTTGTCAAATCACGACGGCATCTTCGATTCGAATTCCCAGCGTTTCTTCATACACGGTGCCGTTGATCGTCATGCGAACATGGCCATAAAACCCAGGCTCAATCGTGATCGCCTTCGTGGACGGTGTAGCCAATTAAATGGCCCACATTATGGGGGGCGTTGATATAGCCTTAGGTAACGGTACCGCCGTGGCGAATAATATCTGTTTGAATGCCGTGGTGAATAGCCGCCCAACAATGGGTATTGCGTTTATTTCATAGTATCCGCTGGGTTTGAAACAATAGCGTGGCGAAAAGGTTTGGGTTGGGCTAAATTGAAAATTCTGATCCAGAATTTGAACGTGCGTCATCAGAAGGTGCGTCATCAGAATCTGTGTCGCAATTGGCTGGATAGGTTGCTGTGTGGTTAATATCCGTAAACACTTGTTTATCCCCATGCAGGCGGGGGGCTTTGGGACGGATTGTAAAAAAGGCGGTACATTGATCATACTGCTCATTGTTCAGTAGATCCTGAACGGTCGGGTATTGGGTATGGAGATTGTCGTTATGAACGGTAATGCTAAGCATTTTCAGATCGGTAGTTGTGTTGTAATGGAGACAGGCAAGGGCATACCATTGGATGTTTTTATTAAGCATATTCTTGTGATCGGCACTTAGGCCTGGGTCCTGTAGGTATTCAAATAGGGGTTTCAGTGCATTGGAATCAGCGGGATTTTGGATGACCTTACTTAGCCGCTCAATAAGGTCTCTTTCGGGGGGGGGTGCCTCGGGGGGCTTGTAGGACTGGAAAAATGAAAATCACGGGCACTTGCACCTGGTTGAAATGAAAATGATAGATTCATTAAAAGTCTCCGCCTCGGCTTTAAATATATTTATAAATCTAATTTAAAGTAAAATTTTAACTGTAAAAATAATCTTTAAACAATTTATTTATTTTATTTGATCAAAATAAATTTGTCAAATCACGACGGCATCTTCGATTCGAATTCCCATCGTTTCTTCATACACGGTGCCGTTGATCGTCATGCGAACATGGCCATAAAACCCAGGCTCAATCGTGATCGCCATGCCGGCCGACAAGGGCTTGTTTTTGTAGCTGCGCAAGGGATCGCCTTCGTGGACGGTGTAGCCAATTAAATGGCCCACATTATGGGGGCGTTGATCATAGTCTTGGGTCACGGTACCGCCGTGGCGAATAATATCCGTTTGAATGCCGTGGTGAATGGCCGCCCAACAATGGGCATTGAGCGCCTCAATTGTTACGCCTGGTTTTGCCAGAGCTGTTGTGCTGGCTTTAACGGTTTCTACAAGGCTATGCAAGCGAGCTTGAAGGGGGTTCATGTGGCCAGAGACCGGCACAGTTCGGCTGACATCGCTGCACATGCCGCGCCACCGCAGCCCAAAGTCCAGCAGTACTAATGCGTTGGGGTCCAGCGACGCGTTGTTTGCGGAGTAGTGTAAGGTTGTAGCATTGGCGCCATTGGCGACAATAGGCGAAAAGCTGAGCCCGTAGGGGGTTGTTTTGAGCAATTCGCCGATTAAGATTCCCGCTAACTCTGTTTCGGATGCAACCGTGTGCCAGCGGGCCTGTACGTTGGCGAATGCCGTGTAGGTGGTTTGGTAGGCACGGGCCAGGTCGGCTTGATCCACAGTGTCCAGCATAAAGCGTTCCGGCCACAACGCATCGTGGATATTGGTTAGGTTAAGGTGGGGGTGCTGCAGTGCGAGCGCGGTTTTGAATTGAAATAAATAATCGTCAATAGGGGTTTCCAGCTCATGCCAATGGCACCCGATTGCGGTGGCGTGATCGCGTATCCACGCATCCAGAGTGGCGCTATCATGCACATGCTCAATGCCGGCATGCGCGCGTACGGCCTTGGCATCAGCGGGATCGTCACACCCCAGACGGTGGCCGTCCCAAAATTCGTATTTTGGGTCTTTCTTTGGCAAAAATAAATAGTCTGTATCAGCCGTGCAGTACAGGACGCATCCTGGTTGATTAATGCCGGTGAGATATAAAAACAGCGGGTCTTGGTAAATGGGGGTATGGGCATGTGCCCACGGGATAGGGTGTCCCAAAGGAGCCGGAACGGCCGTCAACACTAGGGGCGATCCGACTTTTTTGACCAATTGACGGCGACGGTGATAAAAGCGATCCCCAATACCGGCATCGGTGTGGGTAAATAATATCATTATGCGGTCTATCATACCACGATACTTCGCAGTATGTGTACGCATAAAGCACGGTGTTTATTGACAATTCAAAAATAAATTGAGAAAATTAAATGTAGTTGTATTTTTAATTTAAAAATAAAAAAAGGGGAAGCTATGCTATTAGACGGAATACCACACGCTATAGCGTATTCGATCGATCAGATTCCACCAGAGGATCCCAATCGATCTTTCTTGACGTGTCCACTATCCGGAAGTTTAATGAAAAACCCCGTGATTGCATCCGATGGGGTTACGTATGACTATGGGGCTATTATCAGGCTGTATTTGAAAGAGAAGCACCCGCAGAGCCCCACACAGCAGGGGGCTGTTTTGGCCGATGTGTGTACATTGCGGCCAAACTGGGAGGCGCGTAAACGCTTAATGCGTATGGTTAATCAGTTGAACTAAATGGGGGCGTGGTTCGGTGTACGTCCGTGGTGGGCTCACTAGGACTCGAACCTAGGACCTGCCGGTTATGAGCCGGATGCTCTAACCAACTGAGCTATGAGCCCACAGACATGTAGTATAGCATAGCATCCACCAAGTGCAGCTTGGAGTATGGGCTAATTCTGTGTCTAATTCTGGGGCTAGTTGTAATGAAGGGCGCGATAAGCCGGATTCTGTCAAGTCTCGTCATTTATCTGGAACTGTGCTCACACACAGCTTCTAGCAGTCAACCCGGCATTGGTACGAGACGAGCCGTCTCTCATGCCCTATTTGACCTTGCTTCAGATGGGGTTTACCCGAACCCACTGTTACCAGTGAGGCCCGTGCGCTCTTACCGCACGTTTTCACCCTTACCGGGACCCAGGGTCCGTAGGCGGTAGTTTTCTGTGGCACTGTCCATCGGCTTACGCCGTCCGTCCGTTAGGCGGCATCTTGCTCTGCGAAGTCCGGACTTTCCTCACACAGAGGTTGCTTAAATTGAAACACAATGTGCGCGACGAGATACGCCCTTCAATGAGTAGTGTACTATGGGGATGCTTAACTTTCTAGTTCGTGCTGCAATACGGCCCCAATATAAAAGGCGGCTTGGGGGGCTTTGAGGCGTGTAGCGCCTAGGGTAATAGCGGTGGCGGGTGTTGTCGCTATGGCCTGTCGCTCAGCATCTGAAAACCCCCCTTCGGGCCCCACAATGGCTAAGATTCGCCGTCCCTGAATGGGCCGTAGCGAGCCCAGTGTTTTCTGGGTATTGGTTTCATCACAAAATAAGACATAGTCATAGGGTTTCCAGTGATGCGAATGGGCATTTACCCAGGGTATAAATGCCTGAGGGGGATCAATGCTCGGGAGGGTGAATCGCTCGCATTGGCTACTGGACTGGACCAAAATTCGATTCCATCGCATGAGCTTGTCCGGTAGTTTATTGTCAGAAATCTGAGGGATACTGTAATCCGAAATTAGGGGGATAAAGCGATGAAACGGTAGTTGTGTGCAGTGATGCAGGGTATCGCAAAACGCATCATGCTTGGTTAAACATAAGGCTAAATCCAAGGTGTATGCGGGAGGGGGTACCGGGGCTTCGCGCTGTCGGGTAAACGATAGGCTAGTTTTAGTAATAGCGGTAATGACGGTGTCTAAGACGGTCCGCTGATCGACAATAATGCGCAACGATTCATTGATCTGAATCCGCAGGCTCCCCATTAAATGGGCGTGGTCGGCTTTGGGAAGTAAAAGCGTGTCGAATGAGAGCTGAGTTTGTGTTGCGAAATAGTGAATCATCTGAGCCCTTTAGTATGGCACACTATACAATAGGCCGTAAAATAATAGTGGTGAAGAAAGCATGGTCAAATAATAGAGGCTCAGATAATCAAGTTCTAGGCATTGGAATTGGCAGTAGGGAACCGTTGACAAAATCAGTTAAAATAAGGTTTAATAATTTTATTAATCGTAATAAATAAACATTAATTACAATGTTAGAAAACAATTTTAACAGGCATTAAAGTAAAAAATAGAGAGTGAAATATGGCAGTACCAAAGAAGAGACGATCAAAATCAAAAAAGCGCACGAGACGAGCCGCATGGAAAGCCATTGCCCCTGAAGTGACGGCATGCTCCAACTGTGGCGCCACCATTCGTACCCACACAACATGCTCACACTGTGGGTTCTACAAGGGTCGACAGGTAATTCGAATTAAATCTAAAACACAGGCTTAATTCTTGATCACCATCGCTGTGGATGCCATGGGTGGGGACTTCATGCCCGAAAACCCAGTTAAAGGCGCATTGGAAGCGCTTGAATTACGGGATGATATTCGGATTGTATTAGTCGGAAATTCAGAACAGTTAATGCAAATGAATAATAGTTGTGTTAAGCACGATCGATTGTCGTGTGTGGATGCGGCCGAAATTATTACAATGGAAGATTCACCCGTAGAGGCATACCGAAAAAAAAAGAAGTCCTCTATTCATGTCGGGTTGCAGTTGTTGAAAGAAAACGCCGTGGACGGCTTTATTTCAGCCGGTAATACGGGTGCGGTTATGACCGCCGCTACGTTTATTTTAGGGCGTATTAAAACCATTGAGCGTCCAGCTATTGGCACAATTTTACCGGGCCGTTCAGGACCGGTCTTGATGCTAGATATGGGCTCTACAGTGGATTGCAAGCCCGCACATTTGGACCAATTCGCCGTTATGGGGCATTTCTTTGCTCAGGATGTATTGGATATTCCAAATCCACGGGTGGGCTTGCTTAACATTGGCGAAGAATCAGAAAAAGGAAACCAAGTAACGCAAGAAGCACATGGGTTGTTGGCGGCCAATTCAACGATTCAATTTGTAGGCAATGTTGAGGGAAAGTATGTATTAAAAGACACGGCCGATGTGGTGGTGTGTGATGGGTTTGTGGGTAATAGCATGCTGAAGTTTGGGGAAGGGATTGTGGATGTTTTTTTTGATTTTTTCAAGCAAGAAATCAAGGGGTTTCGGGCAACACTGGGTGCGTTTCTAATGGCCCCGGTGTTGCGTAAATTAAAGGCCCGGTATCATCACGATAATTACGGCAGTGCGCCATTATTGGGTGTTAATGGGGTGGTGTTTATTGCCCATGGATCATCCAGTAAGCGCGCCATGTGTAACGGAATTTTGAATGTTGCCCATGCGGTTGAAACAACGATGGTTTCTGAAATTTCACAGGCACTGGCGTCGGTATGAAGCGCTGTGCGGGTATTTTAGGGGTCGGGGCGTATGTGCCAGAAACGGTATGCACCAACCACGATATTGTAGCGCGGGGTGTGGAAACCAGTCACGATTGGATTGTTGCTCGCACCGGGATTCATGAACGCCGGTTGGCGACAGCGCATGAAACCACCACGGTTATGAGTATTAACGCGGCACAAGCAGCCCTTGAAACGGCGGGGATATCAGCCCGTGATTTGGATATGATTGTGGTGGCAACAACGACACCCGATTATCGGGGGTTTCCGTCGGTAGCGTCCCAGGTACAGGTGGGATTGGGTGCTGGGCACTGTCCGGCGTGGGATTTGTCGGCGGCGTGCTCAGGGTTTGTGTATGGGCTTGACGTGGTAACCCGGCTAATCGAATCTGGGGCGTACCAGCACGTGCTGTTGATTGCAGCCGATCGGTTAAGCCATCGGGTGGATTGGTCTGATCGGAGTACCTGTATTTTATTTGGTGATGGAGCGGGTGCTGTGGTGATGGGGCGTGTGAATGCAGGCGGTGTTGTGGCAACATCCTTACATGCCGACGGGTCGCATGGGTCAATTTTGTCATTGCCAAACGACCCCCCTTATATTGACATGGACGGTCAATCGGTATTTAAAGTTGCCGTGAACTGCGTGGTGCCATCGGTGATGGAAGCTTTGGATTTAGCGGGGTTGACGGTGGCAGATATTGATTGGTTTGTACCCCATCAAGCCAACCAACGCATTATGGATCATGCCGTGAAAAAGTTAGGATTGCCAGCGAATCGTATGGTGTGTAATATTGATCGGTATGGAAATACATCAGCGGCATCAATTCCGATTGGATTGGCAGAATCTCAGTCTAAATTTAAATCAGGCGATGTAATCGTGATTATTGGATTTGGCGCAGGGTTTACCTGGGGAACAGGAGTAATAATATGGGAATAGGATTTGTATTTCCGGGACAAGGATCCCAGGTTGTTGGAATGGGGCGCGATTTATATGAAAACCATGCGGGGGTCCGAGCCATTTGGGATGAAGCAGAAGCATTGCTATCAATACCAATTAAAACAGTATGTTTTGAGGGGCCTGAGACTGAGTTAAAACAAACACAGCTGGCTCAATTGGGTATTTTTTTGGTATCGGCATCATGGCTGACCGTGTTGGCGGACCAAGGCCTTGAGCCAACAGTGGTAGCGGGCCATAGCTTGGGCGAATTAACGGCTTACTATGCGGCGGGTGTGTATGACCTGGAAACAGCACTCGCTGTGATTGCGTACCGTGGGGAAGCTATGGCGGCGGCTCACCCGTCGGAAGACTCAGCCATGAGTGCCGTAATGGGTATTGACGAATCCGTGCTAGACTCCGTGATTGCACCAATTGATAATGTGGTGATTGCCAATTATAATTCGCCCAACCAGTGGGTCATATCGGGGACAAAATCCGCTGTAGGCGCTGGAGAAGCGGCCTTAAAATTAGCGGGTGCAAAGCGAGTGGTTCCCTTGCCAGTGAGCGGTGCGTTTCATTCGCCGTTAATGGCCGCAGCGGCGGAGAAATTCGAACAGTATTTGGCGGATATTCCCTTCAACGATGCGGAGTTTCCAATTATCTTGAACCGAACAGCGGAATCTGAATTTGAAGCGGACGCGCTGCGTCAAAACTTGTCAAAACAAGTACAGTCTTCAGTGTTATGGACGCACAGTGTGCACGGTATGGCGGATCAAGTCGATGCCATTTATGAAGTGGGTCCTGGAAAAGTATTAACGAGTTTGGTGAAAAAAATTGCACCCGAATTATCAGTTCAAAATTGTATGGAGTTAGCGAGCTTATGAGTCAACAGGTCGCCATTGTTACAGGTGGAACACGTGGCATTGGCCTGGCGATTGCGGTGCATTTAGCTAAACAAGGGTTTGCGGTATCTATTTGTGGGCGATCGGAGGCGTCTGTAGCACCTGCGGTTGCGCAGTTGCAGGCCATACCCAATGCGCATGTGCATGGGCAGGTTGTGGATGTTACAAATTTTTCAGATGCAGAGGCGTACGTGAAATCGGTAACAGCGGCATTAGGGGGTCCACATGTTTTGGTAAACAATGCGGGGATTACTCAAGATAATTTGTTGCTGCGTATGAAAGCAGAGGCTTTTGCTCAGGTGGTTGAGACGAACCTAATGTCTGCGTTTAACATGACTAAGCCGTGTTTGCGTCCTATGCTGAAGCAAAAGTTTGGCCGCATTATTATGATGGGCTCTGTGGTGGGATCCATGGGTAATGCAGGGCAGGCGAATTATGCAGCGAGTAAGGCGGGTATGGTTGGGTTTGCCAAGTCAATGGCTAAAGAAGTGGGGGCTAAAGGGATCACAGTTAATGTGGTAGCCCCGGGGTTTATTGATACAGACATGACAAAAGCGTTGCCGGAATCCACTTTGCAAACTATAATAGATGGGGTTCCAGCACGGCGCTTGGGTCATGTGGATGATGTAGCAGATGTTGTATCATTTTTAATTGGCGCATCGTATGTAACGGGACAAGTCATTCATGTGGATGGCGGAATGGTAATGTAAAAAAAGGAGTATGAACATGGCATCAAAGGAAGAAATTTTTGAAAAAGTACAGGGTATTGTTGCAACTGAGTTAGAGGTTGATAAAGAGCAGATTGTGATGGGCGCTCGATATATTGAAGATCTGGGTGCCGATTCGCTGGATACTGTTGAATTAGTCATGGCCTTGGAAGATGAGTTTGGTACAAGTATTCCAGATGATGAAGCTGAAAAGCTAACAAGTATTGAGTCAACGGTTAACTATATTTTCGAGAATAAATAGTCCGATGAAACAACGCGTTTGTATCACAGGAATGGGCGCCGTGACACCCATTGGCAATACCGTCAACGATTATTGGCAGGCGTTGTGTTCTGGCCAGTCCGGTGTGGCCCGCATTGATGCTTTTGATGCAAGCGCGTTTACCACTCAAATTGCGGCACAAGTGCGTGATTTGGATGCAACTGCGTATTTTGATAATAAGGAATTACGGCGAACGGCTCGATTTATTCAGTTTGCGGTTGTTGCCGCCATGGAAGCTGTTCAGCAATCCGGCTTAGATATTCAATCAATTGCGCCTATGTGTGGGGTTGAAATTGGCTCGGGCATGGGTGGAATTGAAGTTTTAGAAGCAGCGGCTCATCAGTTAGCGACCAAAGGCCCTGGGCGTATTAGTCCATTCACGGTTCCCATGATGATTGTGGACATGGCCGCTGGTATTGTGTCAATTAAGACGGGGGCTAAAGGGCCCAATGCTGCATCAGTTACAGCGTGTGCATCAGCCGCTCACTCAATGGCACGGGCCTTTCAGCTGGTGCGTGATGGGGTTGTAACAGCGATGATAACGGGGGGCTCTGAAGCGGTTGTTACACCGCTGGGGGTGGGGTCATTTTGTGCCGCACGGTCGTTGTCGACCCGGAATGATGACCCTAAGCGAGCGTCTCGGCCGTTTGATGTAGACCGTGATGGGTTTGTGATGGGAGAAGGCTCTGGTATATTAATTTTTGAGTCTTTGGAACATGCCCAGGCCCGTGGGGCAACGATTTTAGCGGAAGTGGTTGGCTTTGGGGCTTCTGGTGATGCGCATCATATTACGGCTCCGGCCCCGGAAGGCGAAGGCGGTGCGCGTGCGATGCAGGCAGCCTTAGATGATGCGGGTATTCAAACCGATGCGGTGGGTTATGTGAATGCACATGGAACATCAACACGTTTAAATGATTCATTGGAAACACAAGCACTCAAGCGTGTATTTGGTGACCAGGCGTCTAAGGTACTGATTAGCTCAACAAAGTCAATGACTGGTCATTTATTGGGCGCTGCAGCGGCGATTGAAGCGGTGGCCTCCGTCCAGGCCTTGTTAACGCAAACGGTTCCACCAACGATTAACTTAGACAACCCAGACCCAGAGTGTGATCTAAATTATGTCCCGCATGTGAAACAATCGGTAGAAAATTTAACCCATGTCTTGTCTAATTCGTTGGGCTTTGGTGGGCATAATGCATCGATTATTTTTAAGTCGTTTTCTTAGGTATCGATTATAGATGAATAGCCTTGGGGGTGTAGATACTGGGCTTCGGGCGAGGCGATCATCCGCTTCGGCACCATCGATACCACCGAGCGGAGCGATACAGACGCATATTGATAACAGGACTTCGTGTCTAATTACATTTGAAGCAATAACCCAAGACAATGCATCAACGTTTGTCTTGATTTGGCCCAAGAACAATCAGGGGCCTAGCTTTGTAAATCAAAAGAGCGCTTTGGCGTCCTGGCTTAAAAACTCAACTATACTGCCAGCAACCAGTGCACCAATAAATAAGTATCAAATATATCAAATAAACAATCTACGTAGATGGAGTACGTTTGAGCTGAAATTAATTGAGCGTTTGGATGAAGACCCTGAACCGGTTCCTTTGGCGTTAGGGGGAATAAATAGAACTTTAAACAGAACCGTCGCAATGACAAGTATTGCACTTGGTTTAGCTAACTATGTTTCTCCCCCAGGGCTATTAGGAGGCGTTTATCGATTACTATCATCTTCGCTTCATATTGTAGTGACACAGGGTAATAGAAGCACTCAAGATATAGTTTTAGCGAATATAGCCGTTTTTGCCTTTGTTGATATGCCTAGTTTACTTGTTTTACGCAATTAGGTAAGATACCAGCGGTTTCCGCTCCAATTATCGCAATCGCGGTGACCGTGTCTTTGGCATCCAACTTAATAATCCAAACGCCATCACACCCCCCGTGTAGGGGGGTAAGGTGCTAAATCAGAACCGTCAGTAGAACTATTTGGCTGTCTTTACCTCAGGATTCGCCAAAAATTCGTTAGCGCTGGTAGTTTGTCTTTTTTCAGCTTGATTTTTGTCAGAATCC